>CALAED010000690.1 GCA_937891035.1 uncultured Thermomonosporaceae bacterium
GCAGGAAGGAGCTGACGGCGACGATGGGGCGCTCGTCGGGCATCCATTGGTAGAAGTACGTCAGCGGGGACTCGCCGGACACCGAGGACAGCGACACGGCGTCGAAAACTCTGGTCGCTGTCGTTGAGCCCTCGGCGGTGGCGGTGTAGCCGGTCGCCGCTGTGCCCAAGGTGAGCAGGGAGGCAGGTAGCCCGTTGTCGAGCGGTTGCACACCGGTCGCGGCGTGCGCGGTGACGGTTGCGGCGACGTCGGTTTGCAGCAGTTCGATGACCGCGTCCGCGCCGGGCGGGTCATCGAGGGTGTACCCCCATGACACGAGTTGGATCTTCCGGGTCGCAGGGGTGGCCAGCTGCAGCATCGTCTTTATGGCGGTGCCGGTGGTGACGGACTGCTGAGCAGCCGTCGTCGGCATCGGGCCGTTCCACGTCTTGTACCTGTGCATTTACGCTCCCAGTGCCTTCTGTGCGCTGTTGGGGCCCCTGCCGCCCCTGATCCGTACGTTCTCCTTGACCCACTGCCAAAGGATCCGTTCCAGGTCGCTGCCGGACCCGCCGCGGAACTCCAGCACGAGATGCCCGCCGGGCCCGCCGCCCTGGGCGAGCATCCGGCGCGTGTCGGGGTTGGAATGCACCGTCGACCCGGGCGCCAGGTCCACCAGCTCGGGCCCCTGCTCACCGACGAGGGTCATGCGGGACCGCGGCCCGCCGCCTTGGGCGCCGATGATCCCGCCCATCGCGCGCGGCCCGCCCGGGCCATGCTCAAACCCAGGCGCGTAGTAGTTCCGGTAGTGGACGTTCACACCCACGTTCCGGTCGTGGATGGAAGCCAGTTTCCGTTTCAGGTTCGCTATCTGGTGTTCCGCCGCGCGGGTATTAGCCCTGATGGTGACGGTCTTCCGCGACGGGATCAGCCCGATCTGCCGGGCCAGCGCAGCCGCCGCCTTCCTGGTCATCCCGGCGCCGGTGGCCGCCCGGATGAACGCCCGGTAGCCGCGGTTCATTGCCGCCGAGGAATCGGCGCCCGACTTTTTGGCGGCGTCCGCGGCCCGCAAAGCCTCGGCGCCGATGGCGAACAGCGCCCGCCGGTTATCGCGGCCCTTTTGCGTGTTCTTGTCGAGAGTCCGGCCGTTCTCCTTGATCGCCT
The DNA here is from genome assembly GCA_937891035.1 of uncultured Thermomonosporaceae bacterium. Classification (GTDB taxonomy): domain Bacteria; phylum Actinomycetota; class Actinomycetes; order Streptosporangiales; family Streptosporangiaceae; genus CALAED01. The sequence continues at coordinate 1,144 of CALAED010000690.1, forward strand.
TGCTGGCGTCGTCAATCGATTGTTCAAGCGCGATCTCGGCGTTGTACGAGGCCAGAACGGCGTTATGCCACTCCCGCATCTTGTTGGCGGCCGCCTGCGTCGCGTCCCCCAGCTTGCGGAACCCGTCAGCGGCATCCTCGCTCTTGTCCTTGACCTCGACGAGTTCCTTCTTGACCGGGTCCCACTCGTACTTCTTCTTGAACGCCTCCCGCGTCCCCAGCTTGTCCCACGCCGAACCGATCTTCTCCAACGCGACAACCGTGGTCCCGGCCGCTGTGACGATGTTGTTCAGCACGGTCAGCAACGCGTCGAACGCACGGGGGTCGGCGTTCTCAGCCATCCGCGCGAACTGATCCCCCACGTTGTTGATCATTCCGGGGAGTCGGGCGGACAGCACTCCCATCAGCGGGCCGAACGCCTTGACGATCCGGTCGATAAACGGACCCATGTTGCCGATGCTTCCGAGCAGCACCCGGCCGAACTGCTCAACAGCCGGCGCCACCGAGTGGAACGCGGCCTGGATGTGCGGCGCGAGCTTGTCGAACGTGTCGGCCGCCCGCCCGGCCAGCCGGATCAGCACGCCCTCGAACGGTCCGGCCATGGATTTGAGGCTGCCCATGACATGGTCCGTCAGGCCGGTGAACGACGTCTTGACCTTGTCGTTTTGTGCGGCGACGGCGACGCCGAGCCCGGCGATACCGGCTCCGACCCCGAGCGCGATCCCGGCGCCCGCCGCCGTGGCGATCATCGGCAGCGCGGCTACCGCGGCGCCGAGCAGCCCGACCGCGGCGACCGGGCCACCCGCCCCCACGATCGAGGCGCCGATGTTCCCGAACGCCGACACCATCCCGGCCGCGGTTTTCCCGACCGTCTTGCCGACGCCTTCCGCCTCGTCGCCGAGACTGGTGAACCGGCCGCGGGCGTCCCGCAACCGGCCATCGGCGTCGCGGAAAGCGTGCCCTATCTCCTGGCCGAGTTCGCCGATGTCCTTGCTGGTGCGCTGCGCGGCGTCGCCGAGGTCGTCGACGCGGTCCTTGGCCTTGTCGATGTCCTTGGACCGGTCGGTGACCTTGACGGTGATCTGGACCTCATTCGCCATACGGCACCTCGAAGGGCAGGTCGTCTGGCGTGGCCTGTTCCTGGGGTGTGCCGAGACGCTCGATGGTGAGCAGCCGCAGCAGCCTCTCCGCCCGTTGGCTGAGGATCTCGTCCGGCGTCTTCTTCCACCGGTCGCACAGGCCCAGGATCATTTCGGTCTCTTCTAGCTCTGGGGGCTTGTCGACAGTGCTTCCATCGGCAAACTGGCCTCCGGGAACCTCTCGCCAGAGGGCGAGTCTTTTCCCAGGTCAGAGTCCTCAGTGACGCCGCCGCCCATGGCGTTCACCCAGGCCAAACCGACCGGGATCATGAACGTGACGTCTTGGGCGAACACGGCGTCCTTGGTGGTGGGGACCGGGGTGCCGTCCTCCTCTTCGACGTTCCAGGCGACGAGCGCACCGGCGAATGCCTCGTACAGTCCCCGGATGGCCTGCGCGTCCTGATCGGTCCAAGCACGCTTAGGCAGGTCGGCGAGCCGCCGCGCCCCGAGAACGGCCAGGTACTCCCCGAGCGACACGGACCGGACCCGGACTTCGAGGCCCTGCAGCATCTTGGTGTCGAAGTCCATGTCGTAAATGGCGCGAGTTGGCGTGAATCCCATGACCGGCCCCGCCTTAGCTGTTCGTCCAAGTTGGAACCGCGCCATCGCTGAGCACTCCAGGCGCCTGAAACGTGAGGGCGCCAGAGTCGGCCCGGGACACCTGGTAGTCGGTGTACAGCGCCTCACACTGCAGGTACGGGGTCGCCGAGCTGGTCGGCTGGATCTTCGTGGTGCGCGCCACCGATGTGGAGGAAACCGAGGAGAACACGGCGTGCGCCCCCACACTGGCGGTGGTGTCGAACACACCGGAGAACGTGCAGGAGAAGTCGGCCAGCAGCAGCAGCCGCTCCATCGCGGACTTATCGACGCCGGTGGTGTCTTGGACGCCGCGGGGGGTGGCGAACTCGAAGTTGGTTTCGGAGTTGGAGACGACGCGGGCGGTGCCGCCGGAGTCGTCCACCGTGATCGCGGCCCCAAGGCCGGACACTTTCGCCATGGTCTATCCCTTCTGGATTCGGTCGGCAATGGCCTGCTGGTGAAGGGCGAAGTCCTCAACCCAGTCCGCTGGCCGCTGGTGGGCACGGATCAGGCCGAGGTTCCGCCGCCAGTCACCGGCCCGGACGGAAAAGAAATTCGGGATCGTGCGGTGCTCGCCGAAACAGCGCTGGCCGCTGTCGAACCGGAACACGGTGACGCCGGCCTCAGTGCGGCGCTCGGAGAAGGTGCGGCCCGAACGTTGCCGGATGTAGGCGGCCTGCCCTCGGCCGAGGGGGGTGGATTCGTCGATGTGGGATTCCCAGCCGAGCCGGTACGCCTCGCAGCCGACCATCTGGCAGGCGCCCTTGATGAGAGTGTCCTTGCCGAACAAGATCCGGTAGCTCTTGTACTGGTGCACCTCGCCGTGCGGCTGCACCCGGAACACCGGCGGATAGATCATCAGAACACCGTCCCGGCGATCTGATTTTTGTTGATCATCACGGCGAAGGTCACGGAGGAGAATCCGCCGGTCGTGACCGTGACGGCACGCACGTATCGGCGGATCGTCGCCGTGTTCGAGATCGCGATCCGCTGCGTCGTCGGCGCCGCGGTGACCTGCGTGAACGCGAGGCTGGCCACGTCGGCGAAGGTGGAGTCGTCCGCCGAGTCCTGGATCTTGATCGTGACGTCGGTGCCGGTGAACGCGAACACCTGCAGGTACGCCTGCCCGCCGAAGGATGCGGAGGCGGTGGTGTCGATGCTGGCGCCGTTCGTCGCCGCCGAATCGGTGCGCTTGCCGGCGGTCAGGGACCGGCCCCACTCCAGCCCGTAGCCGTTCGCGAGCGCCTGGACCTGCATTCGCAGCGCGCCGCTGGTGGGCCTGTTGCCGTCGTAGTTGATCTGCTTGCCGACCAGGCACGCGACCGGATTCCCGAGCGTCGTACCCCGGAAGTACGACACCACCACATCCGAGGTCGGGAGCGCCGACAGGACCGGGTGCGCCCGACTGGCTGCCGGGTTGAAGTAGGAAACCCACTCGATCTGGCCGTCGCGGGTGAGTTCGATCCGCTCTTGGGCGTACACGTCGATGCCCGGGACCTCGTCGACTGTCTTCGGGCAGGAGATGTTGCTCAGCGAGTTGGTGTCGCCGGACAGGTCGTAGCCGCCGCTGTAGAAGTTGTCGCCGAGGCCGGACTCTTTACCCATGGCTCACCTCGCCTTTGTCTTCGATCGGCTCGATGCGGCCGCCCAGCAGCGAGTTCTTACGGTGGGTGCACAGCGCGAGGACTTCCTCGTCGTGGCCATCACGGAGTGCCTCGTACGCGCTGGTCGCAAGGTTGAGGACGAGATCCGGGATCGTGTGGAGGTACACGCCGCGGCCGACCAGGACACCGTTCCGCGACGCCGAGAGAGCCTCGACGTGGTGTGTGGCGGCGTCGAGGTCGCGGTACCAGCGCAGCACCAATCCGTCCTGGATGGTGTGGTAGCCGATCACGACGAAGCTGCTCATGGGCTTTGACTCCAAAGATCGTTGATCACGCACGGGACGGAAACGTCCAAGATCCGATACAGGCGTCCGTCCTGCGGCACATAGCCCGCCCGGGCGAACATGCCCTGCCCGAACTCGCCGAGCAGATCCACGTCCCGCACCTCGCCGCCGAGCGTGAAGTCGCCGGAGTAGGCACCCATGAGCGCGTCCGCCGCGGCGACAACCTCGGGGTCGATGGCGTCTTGCGGCAGGGACGTCATGTTCTTGTAGATCCGCACGTTGAACACCACCAGCACCGTCGTGGCGTTCAGCCCGGACGCTGCTGCAAGGGGCCGGATCTCCTGGATCCACATCGCGCCGGTCAGCAAGCCCTCCGGCGCACTCTTGGGTTCGTGCTGGTTGACCTGCTCCAGATGCCCGATCGACTGGGCGTGCGAGATCAGCGCGTCGAACAAACCAGTGATGTCAAGGCTCATTGCATCCTCGCAAGGTGGGGACGCAGCGCGTTGTCCGCGATCGGCCCGGCCTCAGCTTCGGTCTTCTGCGCGGCGCGCCGAAAGCTTGAGTAGCCCTTGAACCGGGTCGTTTTGTTGCGGGAGCCGGTGCCCTCGAGCCAGGGGCCGTAGATGACGCCACGGTCGTGCACCGTCCGTTGGGCGATGCTGGAGTCGACGACGATCTGGGTTTCGTAATACGGCGTCGGATTGCGAATGGAGGCGTCGAGGAAGGCCATGACGTTCGCGTACGCCTGCTGGGCGACGTCGTCGAGGATGTCGTCCTCGGCGGCGGCGAGCTCGGCGCGCGCGCGGCCGTCGAACAGGGGCCCGGAGATGTCGACGTCGATCGTGGCCATCAAACCGCCCCCGTCCGGGCGCGCCGGCCGTACGCCCGACACACGTCCTTGGTCAGGGCGGCGATGCCGCGGCCGGTGAACTCCCGCTGGTGGTCCCCCGCGCCGGCCACCCGCGCGTACCCCGAGCCCTCCTGCAGCACCTGGTTCAGCGCCAGTCCGAGCGCGAGGTCGCGCACCAGCGGCGGCGCCACCCATCGGGAAACGGCCGCCGCGTCGCTGTGGGAGGCGGCGGTGCTGCCGGTTGCGGCGCGCCGTACGGTCAGTGCGCGGGGCGCGTAGATGTCGGCGGCCGCCGCGTGGGCGGCCAGCACGGTCCCGTCGTAGGCGCGGATCACCGTCGCCACCGTGCCAGCCACATCTGTGACGAGCATCCGTTCCGAATCGATCAGGATCACCTCGTCTACCGCCGGGGCGTTCGTGGCGGTGGACAGGGTGATCGACACGTCGTTCTTGGTGGCGGTGAGGGAGTCGGCGGCGGCGATGTTGACGCCGGTGTCCGCCATCGTCTTGTTGGTGACCAGCAGTCGCTCAGTGTCGATGACGATCAGGTCCCCGACGCCGACCTGGCTGGAGTCGGTGACGGTCAGGCTGGTGACCGAGGCGTTGATGGCGCCGTTCAGGGCGCCGGCCGGCGCGGTGTCGGCGGTGTAGCCCCATACCCCGGTGATGGCGACGGCGCGCTGGGTGGTCGTGCCGGCGGTGAAGGCAGCCGGGCCGCCGAGGTCGATTTCGATCCGGTCGTACGGGGGGCCGTCATCGGGGCGGAGGAAGTAGTCCGATGCGGCGATGGCCTCGTCCGCGGCGGTGAGCGAGGTGACGGAGATGAGGTCGTGCTGGCCGAGCCACAACCGCCACGGCCGCGAGTCCGCCGGCCAGTCGAAGTAGCGGGTGGCGGTCTCCGGCCACAGGCGGCGGTGCAGGAGGCCGGCGCCGCGGTTGGCGCCTTGGGCGCCGCCGTCGATGGTGTCGGAGGCGGCTTCGATGGCGCGGTCGATCTGGGCGTTGCGGCGGGCGGTTTCTTTCGCCTCGAGTGCCCGTGCAACGGTTTCCCTGCTGGTGTAGCAGGGTCTGCTGATGGCCACCTAGGGTCCTCGTGCTTTCCGGAGGGGTGATGGTGGTGGTGCTATTCGGTTGTGCCTCGCCGGGCCGGTCTCCCCAGCCGACTGGGGCGGGACCCCACCACCCGGCGAGGAGCTATCGAAGCTGGTCGCCGACGTATCGGTCGCCCGGCCGCCACCCGTCCCACGCGCAATACAGTCCGCCGTCCGGGCCGGTGCGCAACGGCTCGCCGTCGTTCGGGCACGCCGTCGGCGGCTCCGTCTGCTCGGCTGCCGCCTCGGCGACGCCTTCGCGAACGATGTCGACGAGCTGCTGCCACGACACCGGTCAGCCCGCCTCGTCTGCCTGTTCGGCCTCGGCGGCCTTGACGGCCTCGATGAGTTGGGTCTTGGTCATGTCGTCGGCGCCGTCGATGGCGAGGTGCTGGGCATAGGCGAGCCACGCCGATTTCGGGTCGGCCGGGGCCGGCCGAGCCACCTGCTCGACCGGGTCGGCCGGGGCCGGCTCGGTGGGCGCGGTCTGCGTCTGGGCCAGCGTGGCCGGCGGCGGGGCAACCTCCGCCGCGGCGGGCGCCGGCGCGACGGCTTCGACCGCTGCTTGTTGGTCGGCCGCCGCGTGGGTCGCGCCTCCATGCCGGGTGATCTTCCCTGCCACGTCTTCCTCCTCGTCTCGCAACGGCCAGCCGGCCACGGTCTCCATCGCGGATCTGCACCGGAGGCACAGCAAGCCCGGCACCTCGACGACGCCGGGGGCCGGCTGGCGCATCATTACTCGCCGCTGCACCCCGTACGCCGGGCACCACTCGGCCGAACAGCGGACGATTACCGCTGGGAGCACGCTCCCGCCTTCCTGCTGGATCTCGCTGGATCCGCAGTGCGGGCATGCGGAAAGGCCGGCCGCTATCCCGGGAATCCCGCATGCCGTGCACCGCTGCATCTCAGGCCGCCACCAGCGTGGCGCCGTCGGTCAGCGGGATCCACATGCAGTAGACGGTCATGGCACCATCCACGTTGGTGCCGGCCGAGTCGATCTCCACCGTGCCGGTCGACACAACCGCCTGCGCGGGCGGGCCGTTCCGAACGAACGCGGCCGAGTCCGGCTCCCAGCCAAGGACCGTCCCCGCCGCTGTGTCGGTCGTGCCCAGGTCACCAGCGACGATCGGGGAGGTGTCCCCGGTTGTAGGGTTGGCCTGGATCGTGACCGTGTTCGCGACCGTGATCGCTGTGGTCACCTTCGCCCACAAAGCGGTGATCAACACCTCGCCGCCCGCGACCGTGAACAACGACGGCGTCACATCCTCGTCGAGCGTGCCAGTCGCCTTGGAGACGACGCCGCGGCCGAGCGCGATGGTGCGGAGCTCGTCGCCCTGAATGATCGTTGTCATCGATCAGCCTCCTCAGCTCAGCGGAGCGGCCAGGTTGGCCGGAGTCCGCTGCACATGCAGGTCGTGCAGGATGTACAGGCACCCCGACAGTTGGGCGTTGGAACCTTCCCCGCCGGAGTTGAGCGAAATGTAGGAGTAGCCGTCGGACAGCTGATCGGCGTCGACCTCGATGACGAGGATCTGCTGCTCCTCGGCGCTGGTGCCGGCGCCGCCCGCCTCGGTGATCTCGCTGGCCGCTGACTGGGTGTGCTTCGCCCAGGTCTCGTCACCGTCCAAGGTGGCTTCGGCCTTGAGGTAGTAGTGGTCCACGATGTCCAGGTCGGCGGTTGTACCGCCCGAACTGGCGGTGTGCTGCTGAAGGTCGTAGGAATGGTCGTCCCCGGCTGTGCCGGCGGCCTTGAAAACGACGATCGTGCAGCCGCCCGCGTTTCGGAGGCTGACCCGCTTGCCGGTCTGCGCGGCCTGGGCGTCGACAGGCACCCAGCCGGTTGACAGATCGAACAGCCTACCTAGTGCTTCCATCTGGTGTTTCCTCTCCGGCCGGGGCGTTACTGCCGCGGCCTGGCTCGCCCTACCGCCGGTCGGCTCGGGCTAGGGGTTTAGCGGGCTGCCAGCTCCACAAACGGGGACAGGCTGTTGCCGCCGTTACGGGGGGTGATCGCCGAGGAGATCCACGGGCGGCCGTCGACCCGCTGGATGATGCGGTAGGCGGTCTGGTCGTTGCCGAACTTCCAATCCGTCGAGCTCGAGGCGGTCATGGATTGGCGGTCGCCGATCAGGTAGTAGGACAGGTCGACGAAGGCGATGTCGCCGCGGTTACCGAGGGCGCCGGCCTTTTCGGTGACGACGATGGGCCGGCCGAACAGAGTGGAGGGGCCCTGGTTGGCGGCGTTGACGATGAACACCGAGTTGCCGCCGGTCCCGACTGACAGGGCCATGGTGAACAGCTCGGGGATGGTGTCCGGGGAGATCAGCCATACCGCCCGGTTCAGGCTGGAGGGGAGCATCCGGGCGTACATCTTGACGATGTTCTCGTAGACGATCGTGTCGGCTGGCTGCCCGGTTTCGGCGTCGACCGCGATGCCCGCCGAGTTGCCGGCGCCCAAAAAGCCGAGCGGCTGGCCTGTGCCGTTCCCCGTCATGAACGCGTCGTCTTCCTCGAACGCGAGCACCATCGGCCACAGCCGCTCGATCAACGCTGAGAAGGAGATGATCGAGTCCTGGAGCAGCTCGTTCGGCACGACGGAAAGGCCGGTGAGTTTGTTGGCGTCGAGCATGACACGGCCGAACGTCGGGTTCGCGTCTGTCAGCGCGGCGCTCTCCTCGGCCCAGTAGGCGATCATCCCGCCGAACAGGCTGGAGGCGTTGGAGGTGACGTCGATCGTGGGGAACGGCACCCTTGCGCTGTCCATGGGGACGACGGTGGCGCGGGACCGCACGACCGCCATCTCGATGGCGACCTCGAGTAGTTGGGAGCGAAGGTTCTCCGGCACGAGGTAGCCGCCGTCGGCCGGGACGCTCGAGGACGCGGCGTTGGTGATCTGCCGGATCTCGGCCAGCTTCGCGGCGTTTTCGGGGTCGGGGTTGAGGTGCCAGACGGTCTTGAAGTAGTCGGTGGCGGTGTTGAACTTGCCGTCGACGAGGGCGCCGGGGGCGTGGGGGTTGTGCGCGGCGCCCTGCCCGTAGGAGGTGAGCATCCTGGTGCGCTTGCCGCCGCCGGCTTGGGGGTTGAGGTTGAGCCGGTTGATCCGTTCGGCGTTGTCGCTGTCGACGTCCTTGTCTTTGATCAGCTGGGCGAGCTGCCGCTGAGTCTCCTCGGCGACCAGCCGGTTGAGGTCAGTGCCGGAGCCTTGGGCCTTCTCGGCGTAGGCGTCGATGAACTTCACCAGCCCGCCGGGTGAGGCAAGGATGTTCTTAAGTTGAACCTGGTCGGCGACCATTTCCGCGAGCTCTTCCGAGTTGCGCGGGATGGTCTGTGTGGGTGCCACTGGGTTGCCTCCTTCAGGCTTCCATCGCCGCGCCGGACGACGCTGAGTCGATGAGATGGGCGATTGCCGCGGACCAGTCGTCCCTCGGGGGCTGGGTGAGCGGAGCGATCGTGTCCGTCCACCAGTCCGGGGTGTCGTCGGCCGGCAGGTTGTCCTGGTGGTCCTCGGAGCCGGATGGCTTGTGCCCATTGAGGGTGGCCACCACCGAGGCGGCGTCAGGGTCGATACCAACCAGCTCTGAGCCTTGCTCGCCTTCGAAGCTGGCGGGGATCTTCGGCGGCGGAGGGGCCTGCGTCCGGCCGGCGTAGAAGAAACACGTCAGATCGTGCTTCGCCGCGGCGGCCACGCCCTCCGGCTCTGGCTCGTCCCGCTGCCGCTTGCTGCCGGTGATGGTCTCATCAGCCAGCTTGGCTTCGACGGCCTCGGCGGCGTTGTACCAGGTCTCCGTCCGCATCCGCTGCCGCCAGTCCTCGGCGGTGCCGCCGGCGCGGTCGGCGTAGATCCCGGCGATCGTGTCGGAGACGCGGGCGAGGAGGCCGGCCATCTCGGTCATGTCGGCTTCGTTGCCGATGCACATGCCGAGCGCGTCGTGGATCATCATCTGGCTGGCGCGGTTCATGCGGATGATGTCGCCGGCCATCGCGATGAACGAGGCGGCGCTCGCGGCGAGCCCGTCGACGGTGACGGTCACCCGGCCGTCGTGGTCGAGCAACATGTTGTAGATGGCGACGCCGTCGAAGACGTCACCGCCCGGGCTGTTGATCTTCACATGGAGGTCGCCGGTCACACCGGTCAGCCGGTCGGCGATGTCTTGGGCCATCACCCCGAACCAGCCGATCTCGTCGTAGATCATCAGCTCGGTGGGGCCGTCAGCCTGGGCCTTGACCTGCAGCCGGGGGCGTCCCTCGACTTTCGGCCGGGGCCGCTGGTTGCGCGCCTTCAGCAGCTGCCACACCTGGCCGATCAGGTCCCGGTCCACCGCGTAGCTCATGGGGTTTCTCCTGGCATCGGCACGTGCTCCTTCTCCTGCCACTGCGACTTGTCGGAGCCGGGCCGCCACACGACCACGACGTGTCCGCGGCAGCGGTCCCGGCCTTCGCAGCGGATGTAGCCGCCAGTCGGGTACTCCTCGACGGCCTGAGCGATGTCGAGGCCGAGGAACCGGCCGTCGACCTCGCGGCAGTACCGACAGGTGTTGGTGTCGAGGACTTCGGACCCGTAGTACGCCGGCACCGGGCCACCACCGTCAGTGGGGATCGCCGAGTAGGTAGACATGCGGCCGGCGTGCTGGGCCTTGTGCAGGGCGCCGCCGAGCCGGTCCCGAGTCCCCGCCTCCGACAGGCCATTCAGGTGCGTTCGTACGGAGTCGGCCACGTCTCGGCCGGAACGACCTGGCCCGGCCTGACGCAAGGCCTCGCCCGCCGCGGCGGCGACCAGCCCCGCCGCGAGCAACGCGACCACCACAGCGGCCACCGCGACCATGTCACCCTCAGCCGGCGGCACCGGCTCTACCGTCACGTCCTGCGCCGCGGCCTCGGCCGTCACTTGCCCGGCGGCGTCGGCCCCCAGCGTGGCCATCGCCTCGACGAGCGCGCGCTGCGCCTCCTCGGTAGGGGCGGTCATGGCCGGCAGGGCGGCGAGGTCGCCATCGTCGACGATCTGCTGTACCTGCCCGGCCAGATTGTTGACCTGATTGCTCTGGATGCGCTGCCAGTCGTCGGCGATCTGCTCGAGCGCCTGATCGTAGGACTGCTGGACGGGGGCGAGGTCGGGCAGCTCCGGCGTGTCGGCCTCCTCCGCGCGGGGCCGGCGGTCGGCGGTCGACCGGGCCGGCGGACCAGCCTGGAAGTGCACGTCCGTACGGTCGTCGCCGTGCACCACCGACAACGCATCGAAGGTCACGTCGGCCGGCTCGATCTCCTCCACCGGCGAGTCGGAGCCCGGCTTGAGGTATGTCAGCGTGATGTGCGCCATGAACCCGTGGTCGCGCGGTACCTCGATCCCGGCCTCGGCCAGCCGGGCGAGCACGTCGCGGCGGAGGTCTTCGAGGTCGGCCGAGTCGATGAGGGCGACGATGACGTCGCCGTCTTCGCCGCCGACGAAGCGGGCCAGCCCCGAGATTTGGGCGGTGATGGGGGCGCGGCGGGCGAGAACCTCGCCGGCCGCACGCAACGCCGTGGGGTCGACAGTGTCGGCTTTGCCGCAGTAGGCGACCGTGAGGTGGAGCTCGTCGGCGGGCAGGCCGCCGTCGACGGTGAGCTGAGCTGCGAGGTCGGCTGGGGGGTAGAGGGCGAGCGTGCAGCCAGTGGAGTAGTCAGGGGCTTCGGCGGCGGGAAGCGCGCGGCGCGCGCTGTCACC
>CALAED010000691.1 GCA_937891035.1 uncultured Thermomonosporaceae bacterium
ACTCGGTGATGGACTTCGAATGGGCCTTCTGGCAGTTCCGCCTGCAGGCCGATTGCGCCACCGTCCCCGACCCGGCCACCGTGACCACGGACGAGCTGTACGCCTACGTCGATGAGATCGCGGGCCTGACGTTCTACACCGACCAGGGCCTCGACCCGTTCATTCCGTACTACTACCAGGCGGGCACGCAGCTGGGCTGGCCCTCGCCGAAGTTCAAGAACCTCGCCGGCCTGCTCAAGTACCCGGGCATCTACCAGCCGCGCTCGTACGTGCCGGCCGACCTCTCGATGCGCTTCGACCCACGCGTCATGGCCGACATCGACGGCTGGGTGCGACACAACGGTACGCGTCTGATGTTCCTGTACGGCAAGAACGACCCGTGGGGCGCCGAGCCGTTCCGGCTGGGGGCGGGCTCGCGGGACTCCTTCTGGTACGACGTGGCCGGGCTCAACCACAGCGCGCGCCTGATCGCCCGGCTGCCCGCCGACCAGAAGTCGCAGGCGACGGCCACACTGCTGCGCTGGACCGGCCAGTCCGGTCAACGTGCCGCCTCGGCCTTCAGCAGCAGGCTCGACACCTACGACGAGCTGCAGATCCGGCGTCCGCTCTAACCGTTCACCGGGCGAGGCGCGAGACGTCCATTAACCGATCACAGTGAGTCCGAACCTCCTCAGTCGTGGGCGAGCCGAAATCTTTCGGTCTGCCATGACATGTGGACACTCCTCCGGTGGATGCATGCCGCTACGGCCTGATTCACGACGTCGGTTCTCAGTTGGCGCGTCGCCAGGAGGGGACAACTGCCGCGACGAATCAAGGGCGGACCGCAGTGAAAGTTTCACGCCACGTCACACCTGACGGTCGCGTGTGAACTGCGAAGACGTGGTGTCGCGAGAGCGGCGTCCGCACACGCTTGGACGGGCCGTGCGGGTCGTCGTAGCGTCACGGCGATGTCACCGGTCGGGCTGTGAGGCGAACTCGCATTGCCGGCTTGGACCAGGAGGTCTGGTCTGCTTCGGCCGGGCCGCCGGCCGGGGCGACGGCGACGCGGCGTTGGAGGAGCAAAATGAGACTGGGACCGCTCATCGCGAGCACGGCCTTAGTGGCCGGCGCCATTTTGGTGTGGCCGGCGTCCCCGGCGTCGGCCGCACCCACCCGGTTTGAGGCGGAGAGCTCGCCGGCGACCTGTACCGGCACCATCGACTCCAACTGGGCCGGCTTTTCCGGCAGCGGCTTTTGCAACGGCACCAACGCCGTGGGTGCCGGCGCCCAGTTCACCGTCAACGCGTCGACGTCGGGTACCGCGACGTTGGGTGTCCGGTTCGCCAACGGCACCACCACGGCGCGGCCGGCGGGCCTTATCGTCAACGGGTCCACGGTGCAGACGCCGTCGTTCGAGGGCACAGGCGCCTGGTCGACGTGGGCCACCAAGACGTTGTCGGTGTCGGTGAACGCGGGGAGCAACACCATCCGGTTGAACCCCACCACGTCCAACGGCCTGCCCAACGTCGACTACCTCGACTTCGAGGTGGGCGGCAGCCCACAACCGCAACCGCCACCGGGCTGGCCGACGCCGACCGGGCAGGTCACCGTCAACGGCACCATCTCGGTTTCCGGTGTGCTCGATGGTGGTATGCGTCGGTACTGCTGCATCGGCGACGGCGGTCAGGAGGAGGACCAGGACCCGATGTTCGAGCTCGCCTCCGGGGCGACCCTGCAGAACGTGATCGTCGGTGCGCCGGCCGGTGACGGCGTGCACTGCTCCGGACCATGCACGCTGCGCAACGTGTGGTGGGAAGACGTAGGCGAGGACGCGGCCACCTTCCGCGGCAGCGGCTCACCGCAGTTCCTGGTGGACGGCGGTGGCGCCCGATCGGCCAGCGACAAGGTGTTCCAGCACAACGGGGCCGGTACGCTGACCATCCAGAACGTCCAGGCCAGCAACTTCGGCACGTTCTACCGATCGTGCGGCAACTGCTCCACCCAAACCCAGCGCAACGTGGTCATCCGCAACGTCACACTGACCCGCCCGGGTAACCGGGTAGCCGGAATCAACATCAACTACGGCGACACCGCCCGGTTCAGCGGGATCACCATCGTCAACGATCCCAACCGGTCGATGGTCATCTGCCAGAAGTACATCGGCAACGACGACGGAGACGAACCCGATGAGGCGGGCAGCGGCGCCGACGGCACGAACTGCCTCTACTCCTCATCCGACATCACCTACCGATAGGCGGCGAGGCACGCCCCCGCCCATCGAGGCGCCGACGACATCGGCATACCCACGCCGCCGATGTCCGTTGCCGACCGGCTGGGCGAGGCGAACCCACCAGGGTGTCTAGCCGGCGTCACCGGTTCCACGCGCTGCGCGAGCACGGCTACAATCGCGCCGAGTTCGATATCTGGGCGGTCCGTACCTCCGGCGGCTACGTTTGTGAGGTCCGGGAGCGGCTCACGCCCGGCGACCATCGAGATCGGGTGATCTTCTTCTGCGGTTGACGTGATTCTCCGGCTGGGAGGAACGCAGCATGCCAGAAATCGGAATTGTCGGCGCTGGAATCTCGGGGCTGCACTTAACGCTGCGATTACAGCAGCTTGGTGTTCCCACGGTGCTGTACGCGGAGCATGGACCGGACGAGATCGCCATGAGCAGGCCGAGCAATCTTGTGGTCCGCTTCGGGCACACCCGGGAGCGTGAGCGGCTCCTCGGCATCACCCACTGGGACCGGCCCGACCTGGACGTGTATGGCCTGAACGTCGCGGCGGAAACCACGCCGCCAGTGGGATTTTTCGGCAAGCTGTCGAAACCCGCCAGCGGTGTGGACTTTCGGGTGTATTTACCACGGCTAATTCATGATTATCTCGATCGCGGCGGCGAATTTGAGGTCACAACGCCGGAAACGACGATGATCGACCGGCTGGCTGAGCGGCACGACCTGGTGGTGGTCGCCACCAAACAGCGCGCCTTCGAAAAACTCTTTCCCAAGGACACCGTACGCTCGCCGTACAGTAGTCCGCAGCGATCGCTATGCGGCGGCTTGTACCACGGTATCGCCCCCAGCGACCCATCGTGGGTTCATTTCCAGATGATCCCGGAGGTCGGCGAAATCTTCTGCACGAGGTTGGTCTCGTTGGACGGGCCGATCCACGGCATGGTCATCGAGGCCATCCCGGGCAGGCCGCTAGAGCCGCTGTCCTATCTGAGTTATGACGAGGCACCGGCCGAGTTCAACCGCACCTTGCTCGAGCTGCTGGCCGAGCACGCACCGCCGCTGCGGGAACGCATCGACGCCGCGGAGTTCGGACTCGCCCGCCCTATCGATTTGCTCCAGGGCCGCATCACTCCTACCGTCCGCGGCGGATGGGCTCAACTTTCTGGCGACCGCTATGCGCTGGCCGTTGGCGATGCCTGGGTGTTGAATGATCCGATTTCCGGCCAAGGGGCCAATCTCGGGTCTCTCTGCGCATTCGCCCTCGCCGACTTGATATCGGCTGGGGGCCCGTACGATGAAGAATTCTGTCGCCGGGCAGAAAAGGAGCTGTGGCGGCTGGCCGAGCCGGTGGTCAACTGGTCAAATTCGGCTCTCGGGCCACCTCCTGACAATGTTTTGGACATTATGCGGACGGCGACAACCGACCAGCGGATCGCCGACGCCTTCGTCAACCAATTTGATGACCCAGCGGCGATGTGGGAGGTTCTGCGCTCAGCTGACAACACGCGCACTTGGCTGAGCCAGCTCTGGGCGACCGCCTGAGCCCGTATGTCCAGGCGGGCGGATCTGTGGGAGTTGGTGATCGGCGGCGGGAGTCCGGTGCCGGTCGAATCGTCCTGATTTGTCGGTCGTGGCGCTAGGCTTGGGGCGTACGGCAAATGTGATCGCAAGGAGTTGCGGTGACGGCCGACCCCTCTCACCTCGTCGAAGAACCCTCACTCACCATCCCCCGCCCGCCCCCGTTTTGGCGCTCGCCCATCGGCTGGTCGTTCGCGGCGGCCGCTTGCGTCGCCGTGCTCGGCGCGGTGACGCTGCTCGTCGGCGCGTGGGCGCAGGCGGATCCGGTCGTCACGATCCGCGGCATCATGGCCTCCAAACAGGACTTCTTCAACGACGAGGAAGTCCAACGCTTGTTGCTGAAGCACAATGTCCGCGTCGAGGTCACCGCGCGCGGCTCGGGCGAAGTCGCGTACGAGGTGCTCAACCAAAAGACCCAGGACTATGACTTCGCCTTCCCGTCCGGGCAGCCGGCGGCGGATCTGATCAAAAACGAGCGCCGCGAGCGGGGCCTTTACTTCCGGACGACGCGCCTGTTCAGCAGCCCGATCGTGCTCGCCAGCTACCGCGAGTACGCCGAAACCCTGGTCGGGAACGATGTCGCGGATCGGCACTCGGGTGGGCCAAGCCGGGCGCTCTACTACACGTTGGACACGGCGAAGTTCATCGACTTGGGCAAGCGCGGCATGACCTGGAACAAAATCGGCATCGGCAGGACCATCGATTCGAACGGCCTGAGCATCACCAACGGCAATCGCGTGCTCGCCCGAACCCCCGGAGTGTGCCGGTCGAACTCCGGCGCCACCTACCTGGGCCTGGTCGCATTCGTCACACGCGATGACCAGCCGGCGCAGACCAAGGCCGAGGTCGACCTGATCGCGAAGGAGGTTCAGCCGCTGTTCACCGCCACCGGCATGCCGGAGGCGGAACTATGGCAGATCTACCTCACGCCGGAAGGCAAGAGCCAAGGGCCGATCGTCGTGGTGTACGAGCACCAGTTCTTCGCCTACCAGCAGGACCACGTGCGTCGTACCGGGCGTCCTGACACCGAGCGGGTGCTGCTTTACCCCAAGCAGGAGTTCCAGACCGATCCGGAGTACATCGCGCTCAAGCCGGGCCCCGGTGACCGGCTCGGCCAACTGCTACGCGACGACCGCGCGCTGCGTGAGCGCATGATGGAGCTCGGTTTCCGGGTCATCGATAACACCGACACCACCGGGACCAAGGGGCTCTTCCGGTTGCTCGACGGCCGCGGCGTGCCCAAGCCCGACGAGCGCACCGACTTCACCCGCGCGGAGCTGCCGGAGCTGGACCTTCTGCAGAAGCTGGTCAATACGGTCGGCGGGTGCCGATGATGAGACGGCCGCCGCGCATGTTCGCCTGCCTTGCGGCCTGCGCGATGCTGATCGCGGGCGCCGGGTGCACTTCGGATGAGCCGGACACGAGGCTGCGGGTGCTGGCGAGCTCCGAACTCGCCGATCTGCGCCCGCTGCTCGACGAGCTCAGGCGGGATACCGGGATCGAGGTCGTGTTGGACTTCCAGGGCACCGTGGACGCTTCGGTCGCGCTCGCCAAGGGCGCCGGCCACCACGACCTGGCCTGGTTGTCCGACGATCGCTACCTGCGACTCAACCTGCAGGAGTCGGGCGGGCGGCGGCCGCAACCACTGTCCACCCCGATCATGATGTCGCCGGTGGTCTTCGGCGTACGGCCGCAGACCGCGGAGCGGCTCCGCCGCAACGCCCCGGACCCGAAGCTGTCCTGGGCGGACATCGCCGACGGAGCGGCCGCGGGGCTGGTGCGCTTCGGCATGGCCGACCCGCGCCACGCAAGCAGCGGGCTGACCGTCCTGGTCGGGGTGGCCACCGCGGCAACCGGGACCGGCGACGCGCTTCGACCGGAAGACGTCAGCTGCGACCGGTTGCGCGGGCTGTTCTCCGGCCAGACGCTCACCGCGACATCGTCGGAAAAGCTCATCGACGCGTTCGTCGCGAACCAGGGCAGGGCCGACGCACTGATCGGGTACGAGTCGACGCTGCTGTCCCTCAATTCCAGCGGGCGGCTACGCGAGCCGCTGGAGATCATCTATCCCGAGGACGGCATCGTGCTGTCCAGATACCCGCTGCTGCTGCTCAATTCATCCCACCGCACCGCCTACGACAAGGTCGTGGCGTGGCTGACCCGCGTCGGCACGCAGCGGAAGATCATGCAACGTACGCTGCGCCGTCCCATCGATCCCGGCGTGAGGCGGGATCCGCGGCTGCGTACGGAGATCGGCAACGCCCTGTACTTCCCGGACCGTCAAGAGGTCATCGACCGGCTGCTGGCCAACTACGACCCGAGCGCAAGGACACCAGGCCAGGTGATCTTCGTGCTCGACTACTCCGGCTCCATGAAAGGCGCGCGGATCAAGGCGTTGCGGTCCACCTTCGAGGGGCTCAGCGGTGACGACCGCTCGTCCATCGGCAAGTTCGTACGGTTCTATCAGGGCGAGAGGTTCATCCTGATGCGCTTCGGCGGGCACGTCCAGGCAGAGCGTGGCTTCACCATCGCCGGCCCGCACGACGCCAACGCCATACGCGACTTCCTCGCCACGGAGAAATTCGACCAGAACACCGCTGTGTGGTCCGCGCTCGACCACGCCTACCGGCGCGCCGGTGAACTGAAGCGCGCCGACCCGGGACGGCCGGTCACCATTGTGCTGATGACCGACGGCCTGAACAACGCCGGCATCGGCCTGGAGGAGTTCCTCAACCGACACAAGGCCATGCCGACGGAGACCAAGGCCGTGCATAGCCACACCATCCGCTTCGGCGAGGCCGACTCGGCCGAACTGGATCGGGCGGCCAAAGCGACCGGCGGACGCATGGTCGACGCCAACGCATCCTCCCTGGACCTGGCCTTCAAGGAGACCCGTGGCTGCCGATGACCCCAGGGGGCATGGATGATCCAGTTGCTGCTAGTGATCTCGGTCATTTCCGCCTGCTCCGCGGTAGCGTTCTACTGCGCGCACAGGATCAGGGTGAGCCGTCACCTGTCGGCCTGGATGGGGAATCAACTCTGCTTCTACCTCGACGAGCGCAACGCCATGGACCTCTACTTGCAGGGGGACTACCCATATCTCCAGCGATCGGTCGAGCGGACGACCCGCCGCAACATCGTGTTGGAGGTGCTGTTCCGATTCCTTCCCATACGTGGGGGCCTGCGGCGTGTGGCCGGGGAAGAGCAGGTCACCAAGTACTTCGAGGATGCTGGGCCGATCACAGTCATCGGACGCATCGTCCGTGCGCTCGATAAAGAGAACGACATCGTCTACGTCGACCTCATCAACCGTACGATCGCACCGAACGCCGGCCTGGACCGAGCGCTGAAGTCACCCTCCGGTGAGCAAGCCAAGCGAGTGGACGAGGCCCGGCTGCGGGACCTGGAGTCGGCCGCCTTCGTCTCGATCGAGGGACGGTTCAAGGTCACGGCCAAGTCCGAAAAGACGACCACGTTCTCGGCCCCATACGACGGTCCCACCGAATCCTCCGGCGACCAGGCGAGGGTCAGCGTCACCTGCGTTAACAAGCATCTGCGCCCCGAGGACGTCCCGGACGGTGCGTTCCGCGCACGCTGCCTCGGCAAGATCAGCTGGGACCCCGACACCGGCGATTTGGAGATCTCCCCCGTCCTGGCCATCTTCCGGTAGCACACGGCTCACGTCGCTTGAATGCGGCGTATCCCAACGGTCA
>CALAED010000692.1 GCA_937891035.1 uncultured Thermomonosporaceae bacterium
CTCGTAGACGCCCGTGAAGCCGAGATCGACGATCTGCGGCGAATCGCGAACGAGCACGGGATCGACCCGAAGGCCGATCCGGACAGAATGTGATCGCTCGGTCAACCTGAGCGACCGCCCCGGCCGGCCCAGGCCGTTGGCCGCCTGAGCCTTCATCAGTCAATGCGCGCCCCTGCTCACGCGCGCCCCCGGTCATGCACGCCCTGATCACGCGCGCCGCTGATCACGCACGCCTAGTCCTGGGCGTCCTGCTCGTGCGTGTCCCTGCTCGTGCGTGTCCCTGTGCCTAGTCGTGCGCGGGGTCGTGGGCGGCCAGCAGGTCGTGCAGCGCCGGGAAGAGGTCGGGCGCGGCCGCGATCGTCAGCTCCGGGCCCGCCGGCGCGCCGTCCAGCCCTTCCACGCGCCCGCCTGCCTCGCGCACGATGAGGCCGCCGGCGGCGATGTCCCACTCCTGGTTGCCGCGTTCGTAGAAGGCGTCCACCCGGCCGGCCGCCAGCGAGCACAGGTCGACGCAACATGAGCCGCCGCGCCTGATGTCCCGTACCCGCGGCAGCACCGCCCGGAGCACCTCGGCCTGGTGGGCACGGCGCGCGGCGAAGTAGCCGAACCCCGTCGCCACCAGCGCCTGGTCCAGGGGCACGCCGGTGCGGCAGCGCAGCTCCCTCGCCCCGGTCGCGGTGTGCAGCAGCGCACCCGCGCCGCGGACGGCCGTGTAGGTCTCGCCGCGGTTCGGGTTCTCGATCACACCGGCGACGACCTCGCCGTCGACCTCGGCGGCGATGCTGACCGCCCAGTCCGGCAGATCGTAGAGATAGTTCACGGTCCCATCGATCGGGTCGATGATCCACCGCACGCCGCTGCTGCCGGTGCTGGAGCCGCCCTCCTCGCCAAGGAAGGCGTCGCCGGGCCGGGCGGCGCGGATCCGGTCGACGATGAGCCGTTCCGCGGCCTGGTCCATCTGGGTGACGACGTCGGTCGGACTACTCTTCGTCACCACCACGTCGGGCCTGGCCGCCGGCCGCTTGTCGATCAGCATCCGGCCGGCCTCGCGGGCGACGGCGACGGCCAGATCGAGCAGCTGCGCGCCGCCGTCACGAATGTCTGCGGTCACCCGTTCACCCTACGGGCCGGTCGCGCCTTACAGCAGTTCGGGGCGTTTCCACTCCTCCCCCAGCACGTGGTGGGCGAGAAAGGCCAGCACAGTCTCGTACCACACGGCCGCGTTGCCCGGCGTCAGGATCCAGTGGTTCTCGTCGGGGAAGTACAGAAACTTGGCCGTCGCCTCGTTGCGTACGAGGTCGAACCACTGCCACAGCGCGTTGGCGATCGGCACGCGGTAGTCGCGGTCGCCGTGGATGACCAGCATCGGCGTGCGGATCCGGCGCGCGTGCAGGTGCGGCGAGTTGCGGTTCCAGGGCTCGAGGTCGTCGGCGGGGTCGCCGTGCTCGCGGATGAAGTAGTCGCCGACGTCCGCGGTGACCTCGAGCGGCAGGTTCCACAGCCCGGCGTGGCTGACGATGGCGCGGAACCGGTCGGTGTGGCCGGCGATCCAGTTGGCCATGTACCCGCCGAATGAACCACCCATCATGGCGGTGCGGGTCTCGTCGATGTCGTCCCTGGCGACGACGGCGTCGGTGATCGTCATGAGGTCGGCGAACGTCCTGGGCCCCCACCGGCCGTGCCCGCGGCGGAGCATGTCCTGGCCGTAGCCGGTGGACAGGGCGGGATCGGGCAGCACGACGGCGTATCCCCGCGCCGCCATCACCCACGGGCTCCACCGCCAGCTCCAATCGTTCCAGCTCATGTACGGCCCGCCGTGGACCCACAGCAGCAGCGGCGCGGGCGATCCCGGCTCGTCCGGCAAGACCAGCCAGCCGCGGATCTCGGTGCCGTCGTCGGCCGCCGCGGCGACCTCCTCAACCCGGCCGGGCAGCTCGATCGGGGTACCTGGGGAGTCGAGGTAGGCGATCTCCCCGGTGGCCGCGTCGATCCGTACCGCGCACGGCGCCGCGGCGACGCCCGCGCGAAGCGCGTAGACATACCTGCCGTCCGGAGAGGGCTGAAGTTCGTCGTAGGCCCCGTCGTCGCCGGTCAGTCTGGTGACAGCTCCGGTGGTGACGTCGACACCGAACACCGGGCGGCGGCCGCGCTGGTCGGCGACGAAATACACGAGCCGCGAGTCCGGTGACCAGGCCGCCGGGCGGGTCGGCCACAGGTCGAAGCCGGGCAGCAGGTCCCGCGCCTCCCGCCCGGTATCCCCGGCGTCGAGCGGCACCAGCCACAGCGTCGTGTCGGGCGGCTCCCGCGTGGTGCCGTGCGCCTCCCGTATGCACACCGCCATGCGCCCATCGGGAGAGACGCGCGGGGCGAAGTAATCGGCCCGTCCCGGCTCGGCCAGCAGCGTGCGGCGGGTCCCGGTCGCGACGTCGATGGCGACGAGTTCGGTGTGCCGGGCGCCGCGGGCTTCGGGCACCGCCCAGCCGGTGAGGACCGTACTCCCGTCGGGGGTGACCACGAAGGACTCCTCATCGAGCGCCCGGCCGGGCTGTGGGGTGAGGTCGCGCGGCTCGGGCAGCGGTCCCTCGCCGCCCGGGTCCGGCGCGGCGGCGGCGAACAGCCTCACCTCGGCCGGCCCCAGATCATGGTCCCAGTACCGGACCGGGTAGGTCTCGTGCAGGATCGCCGACACCTTGGCGTCCTTGCGGGCCTTGCGCCGCTCGGCGTCGTCGTCGGCCGCACCGGGCAGGGTCGCCGAAGCGAACACCACCGTGCCCGCCCGCGGGGCGACGGCGACGTCGGAGATCCCGCCCGGGCGGGCGGCGACCAGCCGGGCCTCGCCGCCGCCGGCGGGCAACAGCCACAGCGCCGGCCCCTCGTCATCGGGCTTGTCAGGCTTGTCGTCGGACCTGTCCGGGTCGCGGCGGCGTGAGGTGAACAGCACCGACCCGTCGGGCAGGAACGCGGGGCCGCTTTCGCCGGGCGCCGACCGCGTGAGCCGGACCGGCGCGGCCACTCCCCCGGGGTCGAGCTGCCACAGCGCGGTGCCGTACTTCGTCTTGTTCGCGTTCGGCACCTGCACGGTGGCGATGAGACGGTCCCCGGCCGGCGCGAGCCGGATGCCGCGCAGGCGTGGGAGCGCCATGTAGTCACGGATGTCGGCGAACGGAGTGGTCACGGGTCTCCTTTGCGGCAGCAGTCGGCGGGGCAGATGTCGGGCCGGGGTCCGAGCGAGCCGACGACCGGCCGCCCGGCGGTGGCCGGACCGGCGGAGAGACCGGCGGCGCGTTCGGTGAAGAGCTCGCGGACCATGGCGACGAACCGGGGGTGCGTGCCGGGGGTGGCCGCCCGGGCCAGCCGCAGGCCCAGCTTCGAAGCGAGCGCCGCAGCCTCCACATCGAGGTCGTACTTGACCTCCATGTGGTCGGACACGAAGCCGATCGGCACGATCACGACGCCCTCGACCCCGGCCGCGTGCAGCCGCTCCAGGTGATCGCCGATGTCCGGCTCCAGCCACGGCTGCGCGGGCGGTCCGCTGCGGCTCTGGAAGGCCAGCGCCCAGGGCCGGTCCGGCGCTGCCCGGTCCCGTACGACTTGGGCGACGTCGGTGAGCTCGGCCACGTACCGCCGCCGCCCCGGCTGGGCGAGCGGCACGCTGTGCGCCGTGAAGACGAGGTGGGCGGCGGGCGGCATGCCGGCCAGCGCCGCGCGGGTCGCCGCGACGAACGGCTCGGCGAATCCCGGATGATTGCAATAGACCCTGAGCTTGTCGATCTCGGGGGCGCCGGGCGTCGCCGCCCTGGCCCGGTCGATGTCCTCAAGGTATTGCCTGCAGCAGGAGTAGCAGCTGTACGCCGAGGTCACGAACGCAGCGGCGCGCCTGATGCCGTCGTCGCGCATCCGGCGTACGGTGTCGGCGAGGTACGGCTTCCAGTTGCGATTGCCCCAATAGACCGGCACGTTCAGGCCATGCGCCGCGAAGTCCGCCTCGATCGCCGCCTTGAGCTCTCGGCACTGCCGGTTGATCGGGCTGATCCCGCCGAACCGGTAATAGTGTTCCCCCACCGCGGCCAGCCGCTCGCGCGGGACGTTCCTGCCCCGGGTGACGTTCTCTAGGAACGGGATCACGTCGTCGGGTCCTTCGGGCCCGCCGAAGGACACCAGTACCAGCGCGTCATAGGGCGACATGGATTCCATCAAACCAGGGCCGGCAGGGGGCCCGGCGCGGGGCCGGGGACGGACTGCGCGACGGCGGATCAGGCGTATCGCTGGGCGTAGGCCCGGGACAGCGCCAGCACCCGCTGAACGTACCAATGGGCGTGGTTGTAGCGGAAGATCGCGTCGTACAACTGCCGGCCGCCGCGCCCGGCTCCGTTGACGCACAGATACCGCGCGGCCGCCGGGACCGCGTCGTAGGGGTTCATGATGTCCGCCCGGCCGTCCCGGTCGCCGTCCACGCCATACGACTGCCACGTCGCCGGCATGAACTGCATCGGGCCGAGCGCGCCGGCGGTGGACGGCCCGGTGTTGCGACCGTGATCGCTTTCGATCTGCCCGATCGCGGCGAGCACCGACCACGACAGGCCCGGGCACAGACGGGCGCCCTGATGGTAGAGGTCGAGATAGCTCCCGGCCTGCGCGATGCGGTTCTTCTTCGCGTGCAGGTCGAGCACCTGGGCACGGCTGCCGAGGATCTTGCGCAGGTACGGCGCGAGCGTGGCGGGGTTGGCGCCGGGCGCGTTGACCATCAGCGCGAGGTTGGGCACGAGGCCGATCTGGGCGCCGGTCTTGCGGCTGACCAGCATGTCGACGCCCGGCAGGCCGAGCGGCCCGGCGCCGCCCATGGCGACGAACGGCGTGCTGCGCGCCACGATCGGGTACTGCCTGCCCTCGAGCAGCCCGAGGGAACTTTTGGCCTTGTCGGAGACGACGAGCCGGTCCTGGGCGAGTGCGGCCCACAGTTCGTGCCGCTTCGCCGTGCCCGGCGGCGTCCAGGATCGAAACCGCGAGGGATCGACGGCGAACGTATTGATCTTGCGCCCCTGCAGCTGGACCGCGCCCGCGTCGACGATGATCACGTCTTGGACCTTGGGCAGCTTAGCGATCTTGTGCGCTGTGTCGTCGCTGACCGACGACGTCGCGACCGCGAGCAGATCGGGCGGCACGACCCGGCGCAGCGGGGCGAGCGCGGCCTGGCCTGGCACGCCGTTGACGGACGCACCGGACGAGCCGGCTGCGCCGGCCGAGCCGGATGCGCCGGGCCCGCCCGAAGGCGCGGACGGCGCCGAGGGCACCGGAGCCGGCTCGGACCTGGCTTGATCGCTGCGGGCGCTGGACACGACCATCGCCGTGCCCCCCGCCACCGAGGCCCCGAGGGCTACCGCGATGGCGGCGACCACAGGGACCGTACGTCTCACATCTCTTCCCAACGACTGTCATGCGCGATCGGTTGCCGACGGCACCGTTCCTCCGGCATCGGATGGTACGGCACGGCGGCGGCGATCTCCGTGACCCCGCGCGCTTTTACCATGCTCGTTACCATGATCGTGCCCTCTCACCATGATCGCCGCGCCTCTCGCGCATCAATGCTGATCACCACGATCCTCCGAAGCGAGCGCCAGTAGAGTCTCCTTATGTCGCCCAGGGCCAGACCGGCGTGGCGCAACTGGGCCGGAAACCAGCGAGTCAGCCCGGTTCGCGTGGGCACGCCCAGATCCGCCGACGAGGTCGCGACCGCGATCCGCCAGGCGGCCGACGCCGGGCTGACCGTGCGCATGACGGGGACCGGTCACTCCTTCACCGGGGCCGCCATCGCCGCCGGGGTGCTGCTGCGCCCGGCCGGGCTGACCGCGCTGCGGTCGGTCGACACCGCGAGCGGCCTCGTCACCGCCGAGGCCGGCCTGACGCTGCGCCGGCTCAACGGGATGCTCGACGATCATGGCCTGGCACTCGCCAACATGGGCGACATCCAGGAGCAGACCCTGGCCGGCGCGATCCAGACAGGGACGCACGGTACGGGCCGCGAGGTGGCCGGCCTGGCGGCGCAGATCGCCGCGTTGGAACTCGTGCTCGCCGATGGCAGCATCGTGACCTGCTCGCGCGCCGAACGCCCTGATCTGTTCGACGCCGCGCGCGTGAGCGTCGGCGCGCTCGGCGTGGTCACGGCGATCACCTGGCATACGGTGCCCGCCTTCTTGCTGCGCGCCCGCGAGGAGCCCATGAGGTGGAATGAGGTGCTGTCCCGGCTGGACGAGCTCGCCGCCGCCAACGAGCACTTCGAGTTCTACTGGTTCCCGCACACCGACGGCTGCCTGACCAAACGCGACAACCGGACCGAAGGCCCTGCCCAGCCGCTGTCCCGGCTGCGGTACTGGCTGGACGACGAGCTCTTGTCGAACTCGTTGTTCGAGGTGACCAACCGGCTGAACCGGCTCGCGCCAGTGACGATCAAGCCGGTCAATGGCTTCGCCGCCAAAGCGCTCGCGGCCCGCACGTACACGGACACCTCGTACAAGGTCTTCACCAGCCCGCGGCGGGTGCGGTTCAAGGAACAGGAGTACGCGATCCCGCGCGAGCGGCTGGGCGCGGCCCTGCGGGAGGTGCGTTCGCTATTCGACAAGCGCGATTGGCGGATCAGCTTCCCGATCGAGGTCAGGCTGCTGCCGGCCGAGGACGCGTGGCTGTCCATGGCCTACGGACGGCCGACCGCGTTCATCGCGATCCACGTCTATCACCGCAGCCCGCACGAGGAGTACTTCCGCGAGGTCGAGGAGATCATGACCGCGATCGGCGGCCGCCCGCACTGGGGCAAGCTGCACACCTGCGACGCCGACTACCTGGAGCGCGTCTATCCCCGCTTCGCGGACTTCCAGCGGCTGCGCGCCGAACTCGACCCCGACCGCCGTTTCGCCAACGCCTACACCAGGCAGATCTTCGGCCCGTAGTTCCCGGCCCCCTGGCGGAGGCGGCCGCCGAGCACCCTCGCTCAGGGCGCGGTTGACTGCGTGCCCGGCGTGGTTGGGGTCGGGGCCGGCGGTCGCGTGGTGGCCGGGGCGGACGGGAGGGACGGGCTCTCGGGCGGCGGGACCGGTGCCGTCGTCGGCCGGGACGAGACTCGCGATGGGGTTGCGGTCGCGGTCGCGGTGGTCGACGGGCTCGCGGGGGCGGTGCTTGACGGGACGACCGGCTGCCTGGTCGGCGCGGAGCCGCCGTCGCCGAACGTCTCGCCCAGCGACGTGCCGGACCGGTCGGACTTGCCGAGCATCGCCGAGACCGGCTTGTTCGCCAGCGCCTCGACCAGAGTGATTCCGCCGATGACGACGGCGAAGATCGCGAGTGCCGCACCGGCTAGCACATACCACCGTGGCCGCCGGGGCTGGGCGATGGTGTCGTGGGCGCCATCCGGAGGGGGCGCCGCCGACTCCTTCAGCTGCGCCGTCTCGTCCGTCGATTCCGCCGATTCCGCGGGACGCGTCGATCCCGCCGATTCCGCCGATTCCGCCGATTTGGCCGGACGGGTCGATCCCGCCGGCTCCGCC
>CALAED010000693.1 GCA_937891035.1 uncultured Thermomonosporaceae bacterium
CCACG
Organism: uncultured Thermomonosporaceae bacterium; assembly: GCA_937891035.1. Taxonomy (GTDB): domain Bacteria; phylum Actinomycetota; class Actinomycetes; order Streptosporangiales; family Streptosporangiaceae; genus CALAED01. Next base: position 6 of record CALAED010000693.1, read on the forward strand.
GTGCTCGACAAGGTCGTCATCCCGATGGTGCTGTCGCCGCTGGTCGGCCTCGGGTTGGGCTATCTGCTGATGGTCGCCATCTTGTGGATCTTCCGGCGGGCCCACCCCGGCCGGATCGGCCGGCGGTTCCGCATCGCGCAGTCTCTGTCGGCCGCCGGGATGGCCCTCGGCCACGGCCTGCAGGACGCCCAGAAGACCATGGGCATCATCGTGGTCGCCCTGGTGGCGACCGGATACCAGGACAACACGACGCACGTCCCGCTCTGGGTGATCGTCAGTTCGGCCGCCGTGCTGTCGCTTGGCACGTACGCCGGCGGCTGGCGGATCATGCGTACGCTGGGGCGGCGGGTGATCGAACTCGATCCGCCCAAGGGCTTCGCGGCCGAGTCGACGGCCTCGGTCATCCTCTACACGACCGCCTTCTTGATGCACGCGCCGATCTCGACGACGCACACGATCACTTCCGCGATCATGGGGGTGGGCGCGACCAAGCGGCTCTCGGCCGTCCGCTGGGGCGTCGCCGGCAACATCCTCGCCGCCTGGGTGCTGACCATCCCCGCGGCGGCTTTCGTGGCGGCCTTGGTCTTCCTCGTGATGCGCCTGTTCGGCGTCTGATTCAGCCGATTCGTTACGGCCGCGGGACGTACGGTGGCGAGACGCGCGGCCCGGGACGTGCGGCCGGGACGTTCGGTACGGCGGGGCCGGGCACGCGCACCGGGGCGGTCAGGTGATCACCCGAACCGTCCCCGGCGCCGCGTCGGCGAACCCTATGGCAGAGGGTGCGCGCGGGTGCTACTCGCCCGTCCAGACGGGCTTGCGCTTTTCGGCGAAGGCCGCCGCGCCCTCGGCCGCGTCCTTGGAAACGAAGACCGGGTTGATGATCTCGCCCTGCCTGGCGAAGGCCTCCTCGCGCGGCCAGTCGGGCGACTCCACGATGACCCGCTTGGTCGCGGCCAGGGCGAGCGGCGCGTTCTCGGCGATCTTCAGCGCGAGCTCCTTGGCCGTGCCGAGCGCGTCCCCCGGCTCGGTCAGCCGGTTGACCAGGCCGAGCTCGGCCATCCGGGTCGCGGGATAGTGATCGCCGGTCAGCGCGACCTCCATGGCGATGTGGTATGGAATGCGTCGGGGCAGCCGCAGCAGGCCACCGGCGCCGGCGACAAGCCCGCGCTTGACCTCGGGAACGCCGAACTTGGCGTCCGTCGACGCGACGATCATGTCGCACGACAGCGCGACCTCACAGCCACCGGCGAGCGCGTAGCCCTCGACGGCGGCGATGATGGGCTTGATCGGCGGCTTTTGTGTGATGCCGGCGAAGCCGCGGCCGCCGGCCAGGGGGTTGTCGCCGGTCAGGAATCCCTTGAGGTCCATGCCGGCGCAGAACGTACCGCCCGCCCCGGTGATGACGAGCACTGAGACGTCCTTGCGTTCATCGAGTTCGTCGAGCGCACCGGCGATGCCCTGTGCCACCGCGCCGTTGACGGCGTTCCTGGCCTTGGGCCGGTTGATCGTGATGACGGCCACGCCGCCGTCGACGTCGACGAGAACTTCATCCGACATGCTCAATGCCTCACTTCGGCTGGAAACGGATGCCGCCGTCGAAACGGATCGTTTCAGCGTTCATGTAGTCGTTCTCGATGAGCATGCGGACGAGGTGGGCGAACTCGGTCGCGGTACCGAGGCGCTTGGGGAAGGCGACCGGCGCCGAGAGCTTCTTCTTCCACTCGTCCGCCGCCTCGCCCTCGCCGTAGATGGGGGTGTCGATGATGCCAGGGCAGATCGTGTTCACCCGTACGCCGATCACGGACAGGTCGCGGGCGGCGGGCACGGTCATGCCGACGATGCCGCCCTTGGACGCGGAGTAGGCGAGCTGGCCGGTCTGGCCCTCGAGCGCGGCCACCGAGGCGGTGTTGACGATGACGCCGCGCTCGCCGTCGGCGTCGGCCGGCTCGGTCTTGGCGATCGCCGCCGCGCCGATGCGCATGAGGTTGAAGGTGCCGAACAGGTTGATCGAGATGACCTTCTGGTAGGTCTCGAACGCGTGCGGGGCGCCTTCGCGGTTCACGGTGCGCTCGGCCCAGCCGATGCCGGCGCTGTTGACGATCACGCGGAGCGGAGCGCCGGAGTCAACGGCCGCTTGCACCGCCGCCGCCACCTCCGCCTCGGCCGACACATCGGTCTTGACGAAGATGCCGCCAATCTCGTCGGCGATGGCCTTGCCCTTGTCCTCGTTGAGGTCCGCGATCACTACCTTGCTGCCGTGCGCGGCGAGATCGCGGACGGTGGCCTCGCCGAGGCCGCTCGCCCCGCCCGACACGACGGCGGAAACTCCGTTCAGATCCATAGCGGCACCTTACCTGTCATACCGAATGCTGTTCGGTGAGGTTACTCACGCACACCTACCGTAGGCAGTCGCCTTTTTAGCGGCCGCGACCGCCCCTCGGCACGGGCCCCCGCGCCGCGCCCGAAACCCCGTCGATGCGCGTGCGGGCGGTGGATTTGGGTCGTGCGGCCGGATGCATTGTCATGTCGGCACGAGCGCTCCCCCGACGGCCCTATGGTTGCGGCATGGAACGGTGGGATCAGATCGAGTCCGTAAGGCGGATGGGGCCAATCAGTTCGTTGTTTTCGCCGAGAACGCACGATGAGCTCGGCACCGTCCTTGGTCGTCGCGAGGCCCTCGGACTCAGCCTGTTCGGCGCTCTCGGCCTGAGCATGATCGGCTCCTGGCTCGTCAGGGGCGACACGGTCGCCTCCGCGACGCCGAGCCGGCCGGCATCCGCGGACCTCGCCGGCCGCCCGTTCCCGGCGCAGGCGACCGGGCCGTCCCAACTGCCCAGCACCAGGCCCGCACACGAGTGGATCCGCAGGGCGCACGCTCCGCTGTACCGGGTGCACGACCTCATCCCCCATGCCCCGAAGCGGGCCGTCGCGCTCACCATCGACGACGGGCCTGACCCTACGTGGACTCCGCGGGTGCTCGATCTCCTCGCGCGCCACGAGGTCGCTGCGACGTTCTGTCTGGTCGGCGTCCAGGTACGGCGGCATCCCGACCTCGTACGCGAGATCGTCGAGGCCGGACATCAAATCGCCGACCACAGCATGCGCCACCCGGGCAACCTCTGCCGGCTGCCCGAACACCGCATCGACGCCGAGATCAGCGAGGCGCACAAGCTGATCAGGGAGGTGAGCGGGATGACTCCGAAGCTTTTCCGCGCGCCCGGCGGCGTGTGGTCGCGCAGGCTGCTCAGGTCCGTGACCAGGCACGGCATGCTCCCCCTGGATTGGAACATCGATCCGCGCGACTGGTCCCGCCCCGGCGTTGACCACATCGCGCACGTCCTGCTGCGGGCCAAGCCGGGCGACATCCTGCTGTGCCACGACGGCGGCGGCGACCGGTCCGAGACGCTGCGCGCGCTGCATACGGTCATCCCGCGCCTGAAGAGGCGTGACCTGGAGTTCATTTCGCTCTAGTCGCTTAAATCGCCTTATTGCCTTATCGCGCTCAACACCCGAATCGCCCTAAGGGACCGGGTGGGCCGGGCCCGGGGTTGACGGATCAATGCCCCGAGGTGTTGTCGCACACTCGAGGGATGGAAGGTGAGCGATTGTGAATCGTCCCGGCCTCAGCACCTTGCGGGAGCGGATCGACGGCGATGTGCTGGCTCCCGGCGACGAAGGCTATGAGGGCGCCCGCGGCGTGTGGAACGCGATGGTCGACCGGAGGCCCCGGCTGATCGTGCGATGTGCCGGCCCGGAGGACGTGGTCGCCGCGGTCAGCTATGGGCGGGACAACGACCTCGAAATCGGCGTGCGCTGTGGCGGGCACAGCGTGATCGGTCACGCGGTGCCGGCGGACGGGTTGATGATCGACCTGACACCGCTCGGCCGGGTGCGGGTCGATCCGCGACGGCGTCGCGCCCTCGTACAGGGTGGGGCGTTGCTGGGAGCGCTCGATCGGGCCGCCCAGCCATACGGGCTGGCGACCACGGCCGGCAACGTCTCACACACCGGCGTCGGCGGTCTCACGCTGGGCGGTGGGATGGGGTGGCTGGCCCGCCAGTACGGCCTGTCCTGCGACAACGTGATCTCGTTTGAGGTGGTGACGGCGGCGGGCCGGACGGTGCGGGCCGACGCGGCGCAGAACCCGGAGCTGTACTGGGGCCTTCGTGGCGGCGGCGGCAACTTCGGGGTGGTCACCGAATTCGACTTCCGGTTGCACCCGGTCGCGGAACAGACGGTGGTGGCGAATCTCTGGTTCACTCTCGAGGACGCCCTTGACGCGCTGCGCGGGTGGCGGGATCTCGCGCCGGCGGTGCCGCGAGCGGCCACGCTGACTGCGTGGGTCGGCGATGTGGACGGCGAACCACGCGTCAGCATCGGCTTCGTGTGGGCCGGCCTCCCGCGCGGCGCCGCTGAGCCGGCGGCGCCTGCGGCGCTGGAGGCCGAACTGCGATCGCTCGGCACACCGATCGCCGAGCACATCAGCGAGCCGTCCTACCTGGAGCTGCAGAGAATGGATGACGATATCGAGGGCCATGCCTATCGGCGTTATTGGAAGGGCCACTATTTTCGCGAGCTGCCAGACGCCGCGATCGAGGCGTTCATCCTGCGCGGGACCCGCGACGGACACGGCGAGGGGCTGCCGTACGCGAGCCTGCAGGCGTATGGCGGGGCGATCGGCGACATCCCGGATGCGGCGACGGCATTCAGCCACCGCGACACCTTTGTCGAGTTCGTCGCCGCCGCGAAGTGGAAGGATCCGGCCGAGGACGAGTCGCGGATCACAGCCGCCCGGCGATTCGGCGCATCGCTGGCACCGTACGCCAGCGGCGCCTACGTCAACGCCCTCACCGACGAGGGCCGGGCGGGGGTCCGGCGCGCCTACTCGCCGAACAAGCTCGCTCGGCTCACCACACTGAAGAACATTTGGGATCCCGACAATGTGTTCCACCTCAACCACAACATCGCGCCGGGCGAGCCGGCGTGAGCGCGGACTCGACGCGGTGGACTGAGGCTGTGCCCTCGAGGGCGCCGTGGCGAGGCGGCGGATCATGGGCTCTTCTCCATGGTCCGGTTGGGCCGTCGATCTGACAGCATGAAACGCATGGTCCACGCCTGTCCGCCCGGTTCCGAACCCGCGCCCCGACCCGCCGAACCGGCCGGCGGGGTCCGTTCGACCCCGCTGGCCGGTCGAGTCCGCGTCGCCTTCACCGACCGGGCCGGGGGCGTGAGCGCACCGCCGTACGACACAAGGAACCTGGGCGGCGGAGCGGGCGACGATCCCGCCGCGGTACGCCAGAACCGCGAGAAGACCGCCGCCGAACTCGGCGTCGACCCTGCCCGCGTGGTGTTCATGCGGCAGGTCCACGGCGCTGAGGTTCGCTACGTCACCGAGCCGGGCGACGACCCGCCCGCCATCGACGCCGTGTTCACCGACCAGACCGGGCTCGCGCTCGCCGTTTTGGTCGCCGACTGCGCTCCAGTGCTGGTGGCCGACCCGATCGCCGGCATGGTGGGGGCCGCCCATAGCGGCCGGGCCGGCACCGCGGCCGGCGTCGTGCCCGCGCTCGTCGGGGCGATGGCCGAGCGCGCCGCCCGGCCGGACCGAATGGTCGCGCTCATCGGGCCCAGCGCGTGCGGCCGGTGCTATGAGGTACCCGCCGGGCTGCGGGACGAGGTCGCGTCCGTGCTTCCCGAGACCTGGTCGACCACCCGGCGCGGCACGCCCGCCCTTGACTTGCGAGCCGGCATCGCCGCCCAGTTGGCCGCTGCGGGCGTACGGGACGTACGGCACGATGCCCGGTGCCCTATCGAGACGCCGGACCTGTATTCGTATCGGCGCGACAAACAGACCGGCCGGTTCGCGGGGTACGTCTGGCTCGAAGCCTGATCACATCCTGGGTCCGGGCACTCCGGCGCGGCCTCATGACGGCGGTCGAGCGGCGACAGGGCACGAACCGCGCGGTGCCACCCCACCGGCGGCGTGGCACGATCTCCGGTGGGCCACGCAGCCGCGGCGATGCGCGGCCGGGCCTGTCGGCCGCGTCCGTACTGACTCGCTGGGGAGACCGACCAACAGGCCAGGGAGCTGTCCGTGGAAGACAGCTCGGCGACAACGCCTAGCCCAAGATCGCGTACACCGTGGTGGCATGGGCGGCCGGCGCCGACTCGCCCTCCGCCACCATCACCACGTCCACGAAGGCCAGCGTCCGCCCCAGCTTGGTGATCGTGGCGGTGACGAGGACGTCCTTGCCGATGATCGGCCGCTGGAACGTCGTGGACTGTTGCACCGTCGTCATCGGCCCGAAACCGCCCTTGGCCGCCGAGATCGCGATCACGGTCGCGGTATCGGCCGCCGCCATCAGCGCCTGCCCCGACATGCCGCCGCCTTCGCGGGCCAGCCGGTCCGACCAAGGCAACCGGAGGGTGGCCTGCCGTTCACCGAACTCTTCGACGGTCAGGCCGAGGTCGAGCACCCAGCGCGCGAAGTTGTCGCGCAGAATCTTGTCGCCGTCCGCGGGCTTTAGCGTCACCCCGCAATGATGCACGCTTGACCCATGAGCGCGGAGATCTTCCTGCCCTCCACATACGCCTCGTACGTGCCGTACGAGACGTTCCGGCGGCTGCGGGACACCGCGCCGGTCTGCTGGATCGAGGAACCGGCGGTCGACCCCTGGCCTGCCGGGCCGGGCTATTGGGCGGTGTTCCGGCACGCCGACGTCAAGTACGTGCTCCGCTCACCCGAACTCTTTTCGTCCAATCTCGGCGGCACCCAGATCAGGGATCCCGACACCCCAGAGGACCTGGAGTTCGCCCGGGCGATGATGCTCAACCAGGACCCGCCGGGCCACTCCCGGCTGCGCCGCATCGTCGCGGCCGCGTTCACGCCGCGCGCCGTACGCGCGCTCGAGGCGACCATCGAGGACCGCGCCCGCAACCTGATCGACGCGGCGGTCCGGCGCGGCGAGGTCGACTTCGTGGAGGTGGCCGCCGACCTTCCCGTGTGGACGCTGGCCCATGTGATGGGCGTCCCGGAGAAGGACAGGCGGCTGCTGTACGACTGGGCGTCGCGGGTGATCGGATACCAGGACGCCGAGTACGCCGAGTTGTCCAGCGCCGACGTCACCTCGCTGAGCGCGATGGGCCGCAGCGCCGTCGACCGGCGGCCCGCCACCCTCGTCCGGCCGGACGGACGCCCGATGAACCCGCGTTCGCGCGCCGCGCTTGCCGACATGTTCGCCTACGCGCACGCCCTGGCCTCGCAGGCCGGCACGGGGACGGCCGACAACGTCATGTCGCGCATGCTCGCGGGCGGCCTCACCGAACCCGAGTTCGAGAACATGTTCTTCCTGTTCGCCGTTGCCGGGAACGAAACGCTCCGTAACGGCATACCAGGCGGTCTCCTCACTATGTTGGATCATCCGGATCAATTCGCCCTACTCCGCGCGGACCCGTCCATGCTGGACTCGGCGGTCGAGGAGATGCTGCGCTTCTGGCCGCCGGTGATGGACTT
>CALAED010000694.1 GCA_937891035.1 uncultured Thermomonosporaceae bacterium
ATCGGCGTGCAGCCCGAGCCGTTCGTACAGCTCGTGGCCGACCGCCTCGGCGCGGACGCCGGCCGGAGCCGGGGTGGTCGTCGACTCGCAGGCCACCACAAGCCGGGCGAGCGCCTGGCGGCGGTCGATCACCAGCTGATAGTGCGGGCCGATGTGCTCGAAACCGAGCAGTACCCGCTCCACCTCGCTCGGATAAACGTTGACCCCGCGGATCACCAGCATGTCGTCGACCCGGCCGAGCACCTTGCTCATCCGCACCAGCGTGCGCCCGCACGGGCACGGGTCGGACGACAGGGAGGCGATGTCGCCGGTGCGATACCGCAGCAGCGGCAGCGCCTCCTTCGTCGGGGTGGTGAAGACCAGCTCGCCCGGAGTGCCCTCCGGCACCGGCTCGCCGCTGACCGGGTCGATCGCCTCGACGATGAAGTGGTCCTCGTTGACGTGCAGGCCGTTTTGCTCGCGGCATTCGGTGGCGACGCCGGGCCCGATGATCTCCGATAGACCGTAGATGTCGAGGGCCCGTAGCGGCAGCAGCCGCTCGATCGTGGCGCGCAGCTCGTCCGACCACGGCTCGGCGCCGAACAGGCCGGCCCGCAGCGACGCCGGCTTGACGCCCGCCTCCTGCGCGGCCTCGCCGAGCCGGACGGCGTACGACGGCGTGCAGGTGAGGACGTCGGCCGCCAGATCGGTGAGCATCCGCAGCTGGCGCTCGGTCATGCCGCCCGACATGGGGACGACGGTGGCGCCGAGGGCGACCGCGCCCTGATGGACGCCGAGGCCGCCCGTGAACAGGCCGTAGCCGTAGGCGTTGTGCACGATGCTGTCACGGGTCGCCCCGGCGCAGGCCAGCGATCTGGCGCACATGGACGCCCACAGGTCCAAGTCGGCGCGGGTGTAGGCGACGAGCGTGGGGCGGCCGCGGGTGCCGCTCGACCCGTGCACCGCCACCAGCCGGTCCCGCGGGACCTGCACGAGCCCGAACGGGTAGGCGTCCCACAGATCCTGCTTCGTCGTGGTCGGCAGGTTCGGCAGATCGGACAGGGCGACGTTGGCTCCGCCGCCGACGCCGGCCGCGCGCAGCCGCTCGGCCTGGAGACCGCCGCCCGCGATGAGCCGGTCGAGCAGTGACCGAAGCCGGTCACGTTGCAGGGCGGCGCGCTCGTCCCGTGCCATGGTCTCGGCCTGCGGATCGAACATCGCGTCCCTCCGATCGTCCCGCGGGTCTCGGGCACGGCCCCAGCGTACGGCCGGGGCGGCCGCTCGGTGCCGATGGGCGCCACGGAACCCTGGGCCTTGCTGGTACGTCGGACATAGCATGCCGGATATGACGACGAATACGCCGGATCGCGCCCGCGTCCGCCTTCCCGGGATCAGCTCCCGGGCATATGAACATCCCGCCGACCGGTCTGCGCTCGTCGCCATGCGATCGCTGACCGGCTTCGACACCGTGCTGAAGAAGCTCGCCGGGATGTTCAGCGAGCGTGGCATCCGATTGTTCTTTCTCGGCGGCTCGGTGCGGGTCAGCGACCGCCAGTTCCGCCACCTCAACGACATGCTGCGCGACAGCGCGTACATCCTCGATCTTCCCGACGTACCCGAGTTGTACGTCATCCAGGATCCGCAGCCGAACGCGATGGCGATCGGCTTCGACCGCCCGTTCATCGTGGTGAACACCGGGCTGCTCGACCTGCTCGACGACGAAGAGCAGCGGTACGTCATCGGGCACGAGGTCGGGCATATCCTGTCCGGCCATGCCGTCTACCGGACCATGGCGTTGATCCTCACCTCGCTGGCCGAGCGGATCGCCTGGCTGCCGCTGGGCAGCATCGCGCTGCGCGGGATCATCATGGCGCTCAGCGAGTGGATGCGGAAGTCTGAGCTGTCGGCCGACCGGGCCGGGCTGCTCGCCGGGCAGGACGTCGACGCGGTCAAGCGGGCGCTGATGAAGATGGCCGGCGGTACGCGGCTGCACGAGATGGACACCGAGGCGTTCCTTGAGCAGGCCAGGGAGTACGATGCGGCCGGCGACGTGCGCGACGGCCTGCTGAAGTTCCTCAACCTGCTGCGCCGTTCGCACCCGTTCGCGGTCATCAGGTTCGCCGAGATCGACCGCTGGGCCCGCGAGGGCGAATACCGGCGCATCCTCGAGGGCGAATACCCGCGGCGGACCGACGACGGCGACACCTCGGTCAGAGACGAGGCCAAGAACGCGGCCAACGCCTACCGCGATTCATGGAGCCGCAGCACTGACCCGTTCGTCGGCGTGGTGCGCGACGTGGCCGAGGGCGCGGCCGACGCGGGCGAACGGATCTTCCAGCGGTTCAACCGCCGCAACGACAACTGACAGCCGCCCTCGGCGCGCCGGGCACCCGCATCGGCGCGCCGGCGGACGACGTGAGACGCCGCCTGAGTCGGGCCCGTTGGCGAGCGCCCTGGGTCAGGGGCTCTCTGAGTTCAGGTCAGGCGCCCTTGAGGTGGCCCTCGCCGGTGACGACGTACTTGGTCGAGGTGAGCTCCGGCAGGGCCATCGGGCCGCGGGCGTGGAGCTTTTGCGTGGAGATGCCGATCTCGGCGCCGAAGCCGAACTCTTCACCGTCGGTGAACCGGGTGGACGCGTTGATCATGACCGCGGCCGAGTCGACCAGCGCGACGAACCGGCGGGCGGCCCGCTGGGACGTGGTGACGATCGCCTCGGTGTGGCTCGACCCGTACCGGCTGATGTGCCCGACCGCGTCCTCCAGCGAGTCGACGACGGCGGCCGAGATGTCGAGCGAGAGGTATTCGGCGGAGAAGTCGTCCTCGGTCGCCGGGACCACGGCCGGATCGTACGACCTGACCCGCGCGTCTCCGTGCACGGTCACGCCCTTGTCGCGCAGCGCGGCGAGCGCCCGCGGCAAGAACGCGTCGGCGACGCGCGCGTGCACGAGGAAGGACTCGGCGGCGTTGCAGACGGACGGCCGCTGGACCTTGGAGTTGACCAGGATGTCGACCGCCGTATCGAGGTCGGCGTCCGCGTCGACGTAGACGTGGCAGTTGCCGACGCCGGTCTCGATCACCGGCACCGTGGACTCCTCGACCACCGAGTTGATGAGCGACGCGCCGCCCCGCGGGATGAGCACGTCGACGAGCCCGCGCGCCCGCATCAGGTGCTTGACCGACTCACGGCCGACGCCCGGTACCAGCTGGACGGCGTCGGCCGGAAGGTCGGTACGCCGCAGCGCGTCCCGCATCGCCGCGACGAGGGCGACGTTGGACTCGTGTGCCGAGGATGAGCCGCGCAGCAGCACGGCGTTGCCGCTCTTGAGCGTCAGCGCCGCCGCGTCCACGGTCACGTTGGGACGGCCTTCGTAGATGATGCCGACCACGCCGAGCGGCACCCGCACCTGCCGCAGTTCGAGGCCGTTCGGCAGCGTGTAGCCGCGGACGGTCTCCCCCACCGGGTCGGGCAGCGCCGCGATCTCGCGGGCGGCGGCGGCGATGGCGGCGATGCGCTCCTCGGTGAGGCTGAGCCGGTCGATCATCGCCGCGCTGGTGCCCGCCTCGCGCGCCCGCGTCACGTCCGCCGCGTTGGCCCGGACGATCTCGGCGGCATGTGCGACGAGTGCGTCGGCGATCGCGTGCAGCGCCGCGTCCTTGGCCTGTCGGGACAGCGGGGCGAGCGCGGCGGCGGCCGTACGGGCCCGGCGCGCCGCTTCGTGCACCTGCTCCTGAGTTCCTTCGATCATGGCCCCCACGTCCCCTTCTTCCTTTTCTTCCTTGTCCGTCGTCAGGTTTTGGTCAAGTCGTCGTCAGCTCCGCGGGCCTCCGGATGAGGACCATGTCGTCGCGGTGGATGATCTCTCGTTCGTATTCGGGGCCGAGCTCCCTGGCCAGCCAGCGGGTGGACCGCCCCATCAGGTCGGGGATCTCGGTCGCGTCGTAGTTGACCAGCCCGCGGGCGACTACGAACCCGTCGTCATCGCAGACGTCGACCGGATCGCCGGCGGCGAACTCGCCCTGCACCCCGATCACGCCGGCGGGCAGCAGGGATTTGCGGCGCTTGACGACCGCGTCGACCGCGCCATGGTCGAGGGTGAGCCGGCCCTGCCCGGTGGTGGCGTGGGCCAGCCACAGGTGCCGGGTGGACGGCCGACGCCCGTTGGGGTGGAAGTACGTGCCGAGGCTCTCCCCCGCGAGCGCGCCCGCGACGGACTCGGCGTTGGTCAACACGACCGGCACGCCGGCGCCGGTGGCGATGCTGGCCGCCTCGACCTTGGTGACCATGCCGCCGGTGCCGACCCGGCCGCCGGCGCCGCCCAGCCGCACGCCGTCGAGGTCGGCGGGCGTCTTGACCTCGTCGATCCGGACGGCCCCCGGGCGGCGAGGGTTCCCGTCGTACAAGGCGTCCACGTCGGAGACCAGCACCAGCGCGTCGGCGCGGACCAGGTGCGCCACCAGCGCGGCGAGCCGGTCGTTATCGCCGAACCTGATCTCGTCGGTGGCGACGGTGTCGTTCTCGTTGACGATCGGCACCACGCCGAGCGCGAGCAGCTGGCCGAGCGTGCGCTGGGCGTTGCGGTGGTGCGACCGTCGGATCATGTCGTCGGCGGTGAGCAGCACTTGGCCGACCCGCAGGTCATAACGGGCGAACGACGCGGCGTAGCGGGCGACGAGCAGCCCCTGCCCGACGCTGGCCGCCGCCTGCTGGGTGGCGAGATCCTTGGGGCGGTGGGTGAGGCCGAGCGGCGCGAGCCCGGCGGCGATCGCCCCGGAGGACACGAAGACCACCTCGCCGCCGGCCGACCTGCGGCCCACCAGCACGTCGACGAGCGCGTCGATGCGCTGAGCGTCGATCAGCCCCTGCGGCGTCGTGAGCGAGGACGACCCGACCTTGACGACGATGCGGCGGGCGGCGGCGATCGACGCGCGCATGGTCGGCTACCGCCCCTCGAGTCTGCTGTCGGTGCCGCGGGCGCCGAGGACATGGTCGGAGCCGGCGGCCAGGTCCGGCTCCCAATCGAACACGACCGAGTCGTCTTCGGTGCCGATGAGCACTGTGGCGCCGGCCGTCGCGCCGGCTCGGGTGAGCCGCTCCTCGACCCCCAGCCTGGCCAGCCGGTCGGCGAGATAGCCGACCGCCTCGTCGTTGCCGAAGTCGGTCTGCCGCAGCCAGCGCAACGGCTTTTCGCCGGTGATCAGGTAGGTGTTGTCGCCGAGGTCTTTGACCTCGAACTCGACGCCGCCCACCGGCTCGGGCCGCAGCACGATGCGGGTCGGCTCTTCCGGCGGCTGGGCGGCCCGGTGGGCCTCGACCATCTCGGCCATCGCGAACGTGAGGTCGCGCAGCCCCTCGTGCGAGGCCGCGGAGACCTCGTAGACGTCGAGCCCGCGGCGCTCGAACTCCGAGCGGACGAGCTCGGCCAGATCGCGTGCGTCCGGCACGTCGATCTTGTTGAGGACGACCAGCCGGGGCCGGTCGGACAGCGCGGCGTAGCTCGGGGCGGCGGCCGACGAGGAGTGGTGGGCGGGCTCGATGAACAGCGTGTCGTAGGCCGCGAGCTCGCGCTCGATGACCTCGAAGTCGGAGATCGGGTCGCGCCCGGACTCCGGGGTGGCGCAGTCGAGCACGTGAACGATCGTGGACGCGCGCTCGATGTGGCGGAGGAACTCAAGACCGAGGCCGCGTCCCTCGCTCGCGCCGGCGATGAGACCTGGGACGTCGGCCACCGTGAACGTCCGTTCGCCCGCCGAAACCACGCCCAGATTGGGAACGAGGGTGGTGAACGGATAGTCGGCGATCTTGGGCCGGGCCGCGGAGATGGCCGCGATCAGCGACGACTTGCCGGCGCTCGGGAAGCCGACGAGCGCCACGTCGGCGACGGTCTTGAGCTCGAGGACGACATCAAGCACCACGCCGGGCTCGCCGAGCAGCGCGAACCCGGGGGCCTTGCGTTTGGCGCCGGCCAGCGCCGCGTTGCCCAGGCCGCCACGGCCACCGGCGGCGACGACGTAGCGGGTGCCGATGCCGATCAGGTCGGCGAGCACCTCGCCGTCGAGCGTCTTGACGACGGTGCCGTTGGGCACGGGCAGCACGATCGTCGCGCCGTCGGCGCCGGTGCGCAGCGAACCCTGCCCCGGCCGGCCGTTGCCCGCCCGCCGGTGGGGACGGCGATGGTAGTCAAGGAGGCTCGCGGTGTTCGGGTCGACCTCGAGCACGACGTCGCCGCCACGGCCGCCGTTGGCGCCGTCGGGGCCGCCGAGGGGCTTGAACTTCTCCCGGTGGACGGACGCGCAGCCGTTGCCGCCGTTGCCGGCGGCCACGTGCAGGACGACACGGTCCACGAACTCCGCCATGGCGAAATCCCTCCCCTCGACGACGATGGGGCGGACCGTTTCGTCGGTCCGCCCCTCATCAGGTGGTATCTGTGGCTGGCCTGGTGGCTACTTGTCCCCGTCGGAGGTAGGGGCGGCAGCGCTCTTGGCCTTGCTCGACGAGCGGGCGGCGGTCTTCTTCGCACCGGCGGGGGCCTTCGCTGTCGCGGTCTTGGCCCCCTTCGACGGTCGCGCGGGCGCGTCCTTGGCCGCACCGCCGGTCTTCGCCGCTCCGGCCGTCTTGGGCTTGGCGTCGGTCGTCGCCTCGGCGCCGGCTCCGTCGGCCGCGGTCCGGCCGTTCGACCGGACGGCGGAGCGGCGCGGCGACACGATGCTCACCGCGCGGCGGCCGCGGTAGCGGCCGAACTCGACGGCCCCGGCGACCAGGGCGAACAGCGTGTCGTCCTTGCCGCGGCCCACGTTGAGGCCGGGGTGGAAGCGGGTGCCGCGCTGGCGGACGATGATCTCACCCGCGTTGACGAGCTGACCGCCGAAGCGCTTGACACCGAGGCGCTGGGCGTTGGAGTCGCGGCCGTTCCTGCTGGACGAGGCGCCCTTCTTGTGTGCCATGGTGTCGGCTACTTCCTTCCGGCCTCGATACCGGTGACCCTGACCTGGGTGTAGGGCTGGCGGTGACCCATGCGCCGCTTGTACCCGGTCTTGTTCCGGTAGTGCATGATGTTGATCTTGGGGCCCTTGGCCGCGCCGAGGATCTCCGCGGTGACCTGGTACTTGGCCAGCTTGTCGGGCTCGCTGATGACCTGGTCACCGTCCACGACGAGGACGGCCGGGAACGTCACCGTCGAGCCGATCTCACCGGACAGCTTCTCAACGGTCAGGACGTCATCGACCGCCACCTTTTCCTGGTGGCCGCCGCAACGGACGATCGCGTACACCGCGAAACCCTTCCCTTATACGCGCCGGTCGGCGCGCTGTGCCACGCGGATCTCCACGAGGAGACCCAGCCCGCATCCCGGGCGATTGCTAAGAGGCTTGCCACCTGCTTCTTACCTGCTGGTATGGGGCGCGGAGAGCCGCAGGCGCAAGAACATGGGCACGTCCACGACGTGCCGAAGACCAAGGTTACCGGATCCCCGGCACGGAACGCGAACCAACGCCGTCATGGTCACGACACGTTGGGAGTCGTCCGCCGGGACCGGC
>CALAED010000695.1 GCA_937891035.1 uncultured Thermomonosporaceae bacterium
GCCACGAGCAGGTGGAGCTTCTGCTAGATCGGTTGTCCGGCGCCCGGCGCTCGGCGGCGGTGCCCGTGGTCTCGGTGGCCGGGCGGGCGGGGGTCGGAAAGACGACCCTGGCGGTACACGTGGCGCATCGGCTGCGTACCGATTTTCCGGACGGACAGCTCTATGCCGACCTGCACGGAGTCGCCGGCGGCTCGCGGGCGCCTGCCGATCCCGGCGAGGTGCTCGGACGGTTCTTGATCGCTTTGGGTATGCAGGCGCGGGCGCTTCCTGCCGGTCTCGAGGCACGTGCGGAGTCGTATCGGGCCCTGGTCGCCGGCCGCCGGGTGCTGGTGGTGCTGGACAACGCCGCGGGCGAGCGACAGGTTCACCCGTTGCTGCCGGGCAGCCCGACATGTGCGGTGATGGTGACCAGCCGCCGCCGGCTGGGCGGGCTCAGCGCGCTGGTCCTCGAGCTGAGCGGATTCGATCCGTCTTCCGCGCGGGTGCTGCTGGAACGGGTGGCCGGGACGGCCGGCCGGGTAGCGGCGGAGCCGGACGCCGCGACCGAGATCGCCGAGCTGTGCGGGCATCTGCCTCTCGCCATCCGGATCGCCGCGGCGCGTCTTGCCGCCCGTGAACACTGGAGCCTCGCGCACCTGGCCCGCGTTCTGCGTGACGAACGCCGCCGCCTGGACGAACTGGCCATCGGAGATCTCAGCGTACGGGCGAGTCTGGCCCTGGGATACGGCACACTCACGGCCGGGGCCAAGCGGGCGTTTCGGCTCCTGGCACTGCTCGATGCGCCTACCTTTACCGCGTGGGCCGCGGCCGCGCTGCTCGGCATCAGCGCGGAACAGGCGGACAACCACATTGACGAACTGCTCGACGCCGGACTTTTCAGCTGGAACGGAACCGACGCCTGCGGCCAGCACCGCTACCGCTTCCACGATCTGGTGCGGCTCTATGCGCGGGAGCGCGGGGAGGCCGAGGAAACCCCCCAGCAACGGACGGCGGCGCTCACTCGGGCGCTGGGCGCCTGGCTCGCCCTGGCCGAGGCGGCGGACCAACGGCTCACCGAACGAGTGGCCGCCGACATTCGCGGGGCGGCCCGGCGCTGGCGGATGGATCCGGCGACGACTCGGCTGCTCGTCGCCGACCCGCTGGCGTGGTTCGACAGCGAACGAAGCGCCCTCATAGCGTGCGTCGCACAAGCTCGCAACGCCGAGTTGGACGAACTCGCCTGGGAACTGTCGGCTTGCATGATCAACTATCTCGCCTTCCGCGGACTGCACGGGGACTGGGCCCACGCTCACGAACTGGCACTCGAGATCTGTACCCAGGCGGACAATCACTTGGGCAAGGCCGTGATGTCCCGCAACCTCGGCTTGCTGCGCATGACCGGAGTCAGAACCTCACCTCTTACCGCCCTCGACAAAACCGACGAAGCGCTCACGACCTTCCAGGGTCTCGGCAACCAGCACGGCGAGGTCGACGTGCTCAGCCTTCGCGTTTTCTCGCTACGCCATAGGGGTGACCACGACCAGGCGCTTGGCTGCGCGGACCGGGCCATGACCGAAGCCGAATCCATCGACTACATGCTCGGCCAAGCCCGATTGTGGTACGGACGAGCCCTCATCCACCGTGAACAAGGGCGATACGAGCGCGCTATCACATGCGCGCGAGCGAGCTTGGACCTGGCCAAACAAACCGGCACCGCGCACGAACGAGTACTCGCGCTATGGGAATGGGCCGCCGCCTGCCGCGACGAAGAAACCGCCTGCCAAGTAATGCACAGGTTGTGCGACGGCATCGCCGAATGCGACCGGCGAAACGAACGACTCCTCAAGGCATACCTCCAGCTTTCCCTGGGCGACCTGCACCGCAGATACAAATGGCCAGGAGCTCGCGATCTGCTCATGTCCGGACTCTCCGTCATGAACAAGCACGCGGTGCTCGTGGGCCAGAGCGTCGGACTCCGGATGCTCGGACAGCTCGACGACAATGACAATCGCCCGGACCGCGCACTCACACACCTCACCAAGGCGGTTGAACTCACCGCCCTGCTCCGCCAGCACGCGCACGTAGAGGCTGTGCGTGGACACCTCGCTCA
>CALAED010000696.1 GCA_937891035.1 uncultured Thermomonosporaceae bacterium
GAGATGGCTCCGAAGGAGCGGCCGTGGTAACTCTGCCGCATCGCGAGCACTTGGTTGCTCTTTCGGGCGTACGTCGCGAGCAGCAGGGCGGCCTCGTTGGCCTCGGTCCCGGAATTGGTGAAGAACACCTTGGCGTCGTCGATGCCGGACAATCGAGCGATCTTTTCGGCCAACTCGACCTGGCCGCGCAGCAGATACAGCGTGGAGGTGTGCACGATGCCGGTGCGCAGCTGGCGGTCGACGGCCTCCCGCACCTCGGCCACGTCGTAGCCGAGCGAGTTGGTCACGATCCCGGCGAAGAAGTCGAGATATGTCCGGCCATCGGCATCAGTGACCCGGTTGCCGCTGCCGTGCACGATCTCGATGGGCTGGTCGTAGTACAACGCCACCCATCCAGGCATGACGGCCCGGTGGCGGTCGATCAGGGAGTGTGCTAGCGAGTCCGACATATATCGAGTCTGCCGCTCCCCCGGATCGCACGCCAGTGACAGTGGGGCAGGCCGCCCACGCACTTCCTGACGCTCTGCCGCTCCCGATCGGCTACAAGGCGTTGATCCGGCGGGCGAGTTCGAAGTCGCCCGCGGTCAGACCGCCGGCCGAGTGTGTGGACAGCGTCAAGGTGACCTTGTTCCACTGGATCGTGATGTCCGGGTGATGGTTTCGCGCCTCGGCGATGTCCGCGATCTGGTTGACGTAGCCCATCGCCTCTTTGAAGTCGCCCAGCGTGGCAGTCTTCACGATGGAGTCTCCGTCGCGCTCCCACCCGGGCACCGCGGCCAGTTCGCGCGCGATCGTCTCGTCGTCCAGCAAATCCATGCCGACCTCCTCTCCCCCGAGCCTCGCACACCGCCTACCCGGCGAGCGACACGACCCGGGACCGACCGTCGAACGGACAATATGTAAAGTTTTCTTCCCGGGTGCTGACAGCATGTTCGACTAGTATCGACGCATGCTGCCGACCTTGGCGGATGTGCTGCGGCTCGACCCGGTGCGCCGGGGCGAGCCGCGCTTGGTCGCGGGCGCCGACCGGCTGGACGCCCGCGTCCGCTGGGTGCACGTGGCCGAGGTGCCCGAGGTCGGCCATCTGCTGCGGGGCGGCGAGCTTGTGCTGGCCACCGGGATCGGGCTGCCAGAGGAGGCGGCCAGGCTGCGGACCTACGTCGCCGAGCTCGCCGGGGTCGGGGCCAGCGGACTGTTCGTCGAGCTCGGCTACCGCTACGCCAACAAGCTGCCCGACGCGCTGGTGGCCGCCGCCGAAGAACACGGACTCCCGGTCGTCGCGCTGGCCCGCGAGACCGTCTTCGTCGACATCACCGAGGCCGTGCACGCGCGCATCATCGACGCCCAGCTGGCCGAGCTGCGGGCATCCGAGCAGCTGCACGAGATCTTCACCCAGCTGTCGGTCGAGGGGGCCTCCCCCGAGGAGGTGGTGCGTCAGGTCGCCGCCATCTGCGGACGTCCGGTCGTCCTGGAAAATCTCTCACACCAGGTGCTGGCCGCCGACTCCGCCGGCACCGACACCACCGAGCTGCTGTCGACGTGGGAGACCCAGTCCCGCGCCGTACGCTCCGACGAGCGCACCGGCTACGACGAGACGTCCGGCTGGCTGGTCACCACCGTGGGCGCCCGCGGCGAGAATTGGGGGCGCCTGATCATCACATGCGGGCGCTCGCCGTCAGCGCGCGACATCGTGCTGATCGAACGGGCCGCCACCACGCTCGCGCTCGGCCGGCTGCTCGATCGGCACGCGGAAAGCCTCGAACGCCAGGCACACGGCACGATCATCACCGGCATCCTGGCGCACACCTACGCCGACCCACGGGAGGCGGCCGCGCGGGCGCGGGCGCTGGGTGTGCCGCTGTCGGGCCGGCGGCTGCTCGCCGTCGTGGTCCGCCCGCTGGCCGGCCCGGCCCAGCCGCCCGAGATGATCGGCGACTTCGCCGAGGCCACCGCCGCCGCCTGCCGCGACGCCGAGCTCGCCGCGTTGGTCAGCGGGCTCGACGAGGGCACCCCGCAGGCGCGGGTCGGCGTGCTCGCATCGCTGCCCGGGCGGGCCGAGGTCGAAACCGTCCTTACGGCGGTGGCGACCCGGCTGCACGAACAGTGCGGCGCGAGACTGGTGATGGCGGCCGGGTCGGTCGTCGAGTCCATCCGCGAGGTCCGCCGGTCGTTCATCGAGGCCGAACAGGTCGCCGACGTCGCCGCCCGCGGCGGCGGCGAGCGCTTGTTCTACCGGCTGCCCGACCTGCGGCTGCGCGGATTGCTGCATCTGCTGCGCGATGACACCCGGCTCCAGACGTTCGTCGAACGCGAGCTTGGGCCGCTGCTGGAATACGACGCCGGGCACGGCGGCGAGCTGACCCGCGTCCTCGGTCACTACCTGGAGTCGGGCCGCAACAAGGCGGTCGCGGCGCAGCGCGCCCACCTGTCGCGGCCCGCGTTCTATGAGCGTCTGCGCCGGATCGAACGAGTGCTCGGAACCGATCTCGACGACGTCGAGTCGTGCGCCTCCCTGCACGTCGCCCTGCTCGCCCTCGACTCCGTCCGCCACTCCTCCTGACCCGCCGGTCGCGGGATTCCGCCGACCCGCCGACCCGTTGACCCATCGACCCGTGGACCCTCCTGATGGCCCGCCGAGCCTACTGACGGCCCGTCGCGACGGGCTCGTCGGCGGCGGCGCGCTCGGGCGCGGCCGCGGGCGGCGCGGTGACGGGCGGCGTGGTGACGGGCGGCTGCGCACGTCGCCGCGACCACGGGATGGCGGCCGCCAGCAAGACGATCACGACGACGGAGATCTGCGCCCACCAGCGGTGGTTGATCCACCACTGGGTCTCGTCGAACTGGGTGAGGTAGATGTAGCCGAGCCCGGCCCAGGTGGCGGCGACGCCCATGGCCGCCTGGCTCCACCGCGTCGGCCGCGCCACCAGGAACGGGACGAACCACAGCAGGTACTGCGTGCCCATCCGCGGCGTCACGATCATGAAGGCCAGCAGCATGGCCGAGGTCTGGTCGATGCGGTTCGCCCGGCGCCACAGCAGCCCCACGGCCAGCAGCGTCGCGTAGAGCACGATCTGGCCGATCTGGGAGTAGGCCGGCACCAGGTCCCAGTTGCCGCCGGTCAGCAGCGCGGTCCAGCCCCACTCTCCGACGATGGGCCGGACCCCGCCCATGTACTGCGCGGCGTGCTTGAGGTCGGCGACGGTGGTGTTCACGAACAAGGGCAGCGTGACGAGGAAGAACAATGGCACCGCACCCGAGGCGACCAGGCCGTACAGCCGCTGCCGCCAGGTGGGCAGCATCGCCAGGACCACGGGCAGCAGCACGATCGGCCAGCTCTTGGCCGATAGGGCCAGCCCGAACAGCAGCCCGGTGTACACCGCGCGCCGCACCCCGCCGCCGTCCGCCGCCCCCGGACGCGGCCGGGCCACCAGATAGGCGGCGACCAGGAAGACCAGCGAGATCGGCTCGACCTGGGCGTGGATCACCGCGATCATCAGCGCGATGGGGTTGCAGGCGTACTGGAAGCGGGCCTGGGCCTCCCGCCGCCGCTGCTGGTCGATGCCGCCTTCGGCGGGCAGCCCCCTGGCCAGCTTGCCGACGAGATAGATCAGCCCCATGTCGGCCACGAGGGTCCACAGGCGACCGGCGATCTCCCATGGGATGCCCACCGCCAGCGGCAGCGCGTACAGGTAGGGGATCATCGGCAGGAAGTGCCAGCCCCCGTTGGAGGCCAGCACCGGGTCGTGCCCCGACAAGATCGCCGCCCCGGCGGGCCGGAAGCTCTCGTCGAAGTCCACCGGCTGCCAGGTGTCGCTCGCCGCGCTGACCAGCAAGATCAGCCGGAGCCCCACCCCCACCGCGAGGGACACGCGTAGCGATGGCCGCCAGCCACGCCACTGCGCGACGACGGCCAGTGACAGGCCGCTGACCAGAATAAACGCGGTAAATATCGGGTGATCCATCGCAGGGGCACACTGCCAGACGTAGAACGGTCGGGGAAGCGCTACCTGAGATTACACAGGAACCCTCGTGGTTATCTGGGCTGTTCAGCCTATCGTCTGGATGAATTCGGTGAGCTGAGCGACATTTCGACATTCGTACATCGGCATGATCGCCCCGTAGGTCGAGGCGGCCGAGTCGGCGCTGTCCCAGTCGCCGCGCGGCTCGGGGTTGAGCCAGTACGCGTGCCTGACCTTGTCCACGATCCCTGTGAGCGTACGGGTCGCCAGCGGTCCGTAGTTGGAGCGGGCGTCGCCCAGGACGAGTAGCGATGTCTTGGGGGTGAGGGCGTCCGCCGCGTAGCGCTCGGCGAACACATCGATCGCACGACCATAGTTGGTGCGCCCGCTGAGCCGCGTGACGTTCGCCTCCCGCGTCAGCCGAGTCATGGCGTCGACGACGTCTGTCCCCGGGGTGAAGAACCGGGTGATCTCGTCCAGTGTGTCAATGAACGCGAACGCCCGGACCTTGGTGAACTGCTCGCGCAGCGCGAAGGTGAGCAGCAGCGTGAAATGCGCGAACGAGGCCACGGAGTCGCTGATATCGCAGATGACCACGAGCTCGAGCCGGTGCGGCCGGGGTGGTCGGTGCCGGGTGACCACGGGCACCCCGCCGGTGGACAGCGACGATCGCATCGTGCGGCGGAAATCCAGCCGCCCGCGGCGCCCATGCCGCTGCCGGGCCGCCAGTCTGGTGGCCAGCCGCCGCGCCAGCGGATAGACCGCCCGGCGCAGCGCGGCGAGGTCGGCCCGAGTGACGCGGAGGAAGTCGAGTTGCTCAAGCGGCGGCCGGACGGTGGCGCGGGCGATCCGCTCGATGCCCGATTCCTCGGCAATCCGCCGCCGTACGTCGGCCGCGATCATCTCCTCGAAGCCGGCGATGCGGTCGGTAAGGGTCTGCCGGGCGACCCGTTCGGCCATGCCGCCCCGCTCCTGCCCGGCCAGCACCTCCCTGAGCAGGCGAGCCATCAGGGTCTCCGGCGACAAGGCGCGCAGCACGCCGTAGGAGAACCAGGACTGCCGGCCGGGCGCCGCCGGGGCTCTGCCGTACCGGGTCACTGCCGTACGCGCGAGCCCGCGCAGGC
>CALAED010000697.1 GCA_937891035.1 uncultured Thermomonosporaceae bacterium
GCGCGGCGGCGGACCTGCTCGTCCGGCACGGCGGCACCGCGATCCTGGCCGAGACCCCCGAGGTGTACGGGGCGGAGCATCTGCTCACCCGCCGGGCCGTATCGCGGCCGGTCGGCGAGCGGTTGATCGAGCGAATCCGGTGGTGGGAGTCCTACACCAAGTCGCACGGCGGATCCATGGACAACAACCCATCGCCGGGCAACAAGGAAGGCGGCCTTACCACCATCCTGGAAAAGTCGCTGGGCGCGGTGGCCAAGGGCGGCACGTCGCCGCTGACGGCGGTCTACGAGTACGCCGAACCGGTCACCGAGCGCGGTTTCGTGTTCATGGACAGCCCGGGCTACGACCCGTGCTCGGTGACGGGTGAGGTGGCGAGCGGCGCCAACGTCGTGTGCTTCACCACCGGGCGCGGGTCGGTCTTCGGCTGCCGCCCGGTTCCGAGCCTGAAGCTGGCAAGCAACACCGAGATGTACCGGTCCATGGCCGAGGACATGGACATCAACTGCGGCGCGATCATGGACGGGGAGTATTCCGTCGCCGAGATGGGGCGGCAGATCTTCGACCTGGTGGTGGCCACCGCGTCGGGCCGGCGGACGGCCAGCGAGGAGCTGGGTTTCGGCGACGAGGAGTTCGTACCGTGGCAGCTCGGCGCGGTGATGTGAGCGGCGGCCCGGGCCGTGGCGCCGGCGGCGCTGCCGGCGCTGCCGGCGCTGGCGGTGTTGGCGGTGTTGGCGGTGTTGGCGGTGTTGACGGCGGCGCGAGCGGGGACACGGGCGGAGCGCCGGCGCGGCTCTCGCTGGCGACATGGCCGCGGCAGGTGCCGTCCGACATTCGTGTCGTACACCTGGGGATCGGCGCGTTCCACCGTGCCCACCAGGCCGTCTACACCGAGGATGCGGGCGACGGGTGGGGCGTGTGCGGCGTCTCGCAGCGCAGCGGCGATGTGGTCGACCGGCTGGCCCCCCAGGACGGCCTGTACAGCGTGCTGGTGCGCGGGCCGGGCGAGGAGTCGGCGCGCGTCATCGGCGTGGTGCGGCGGCTGATGTTCGCCGCCGCCGATCCCGGCGCGGTGGTGGACGCGATCGCCGACCCCGCCGTGCGAGTGGTGAGCCTCACCGTGACCGAGAAGGGATATCGGCATGACCCGGCCACCGGACGGCTGCGGTTGACCGACCCCGAGATCGCGCGGGACATCGCGGGACGGCCGCCGCGGACGGTGATCGGCCAGATCGTGCGCGGGCTCGCCGCCCGGCGGGCGCCGGTGACCGTACTGTGCTGCGACAACCTCCCGGCGAACGGGACGACCGTGCGCGGCCTGGTCGACGACTTCGCCGCGGCCGCCGGCGTGCGGATCGGCTGCGACGTGACGTTCCCGGCGACGATGGTCGACCGGATCACGCCGGCCACGACGCCCGCCGACCTGACCGCGGCCGAACGGCTGCTCGGGGTTCGCGATCTCGGCGCGGTCGTCACCGAGCCGTTCAGCCAATGGGTGATCGAGGACACCTTCGCCGCCGGCCGGCCGGCCTGGGACAAGGCCGGAGCGATCTTCACCGACGACGTGGCGCCTTATGAGTCGATGAAGCTGCGCCTGCTCAACGGGGCGCATTCGATGCTGGCCTACCTCGGCGCGCTGGCCGGCTTCGAGCTGGTCGCCGACGCGATCGGGCCGCTCGGCGGCGCCATCGGACGGCTCATGGACGAGGACGTGACACCCACCCTCGCCGTGCCGCGGGGATTCGACCTCGTGGCGTACAAGGCCTCGCTGCTCGACCGGTTCGCCAACCCGGCGCTGCGGCATCGGACGACCCAGATCGCGATGGACGGCTCGCAGAAGCTGCCGCAGCGGCTGCTCGGCACCGTCCGGGACCGGCTGGCCGCCGGCGCCGAGCCGCGCTGGGCGGCGCTGGCCGTGGCGGCGTGGATGCGGTACGTCTGGGCGGGCGCACCGGACGGCGGCGGGGCGCCGCTGCCGCTCGACGACCCGCTGCGCGACCGGCTGCGCGCCTCCGTCGCGGACCTGACGGACCCGGGCGCCGTGTGCGCCGCGCTGCTCGCCATCCCGGAGATCTTCGGCCCCGATCTTCGTGAGTCATCGGTCTTTTCCGGCCTTGTCGCCGACTGGCTCGCCCGGCTCACCCGCGACGGCAGCCTGCACACCACGATCAATCCGTGAACTCGGGGTGCGTCTCGGCGTGCGGGGTGACTCATCGGTCGGGCTCGGCGTCTTTGCCGTCCCACTCGTCGAGGAACTCCTGCAAAAAGCCCGCCAGCACCGCGTGGCGTCGCTCGGCGATACGCCGGCCGGTCTCGGTGTTCATCCGATCCTTGAGCAGCAGCAGCTTTTCGTAGAAGTGGTTGACCGTGGTGCCCTTGCGGTTCAGATAATCTTCGAGCGTCTCGTGGAGGCGGGGTCGCAGCGCGGGGTCGTGCATCGGCTGGCCGGCGAAGCCGCCATAGGCGAACGCCCTGGCCACACCGATGGCGCCGAGTGCGTCTAGGCGATCCGCGTCCTGCACGACCATGCCTTCGATGGTTGACATCGAACAGGCGACGCCCGCCCCCTTGAAAGAGATGTTGGCGATGATGTCCGATACGGCGGTGGCGCATTCCTTGGTCTCGCCGAGCTGACGGAGCCAGTCGAACGCGATCTGCGGTCCGCGTTCCAGGTCGCCGCCGTTCAGCTTGTAGTCGGAAATGTCGTGAAGCAACGCGGCGAGCTCGGTGACGTAGGCATCGGCCGCCTCTCGCTCCGCGATCGTCATGGCGAGCCTGCGGACCCGATCGACATGCCACCAGTCGTGCCCCGACGATTCGGCGTAGAGTTCATTTCTGACGTAATGCACCGTACGTTCGATGACTTCTTCTCTGCGCATCGATGCCCCATGGGTGCTAGAGATCGGCTCTGGTCACTTTCCGCCCGACATTGGTTGCCGGCTCGCGGAACCCGTCGAAGTCGCAATGTTGACACAACGACAATCCCGCGCGGCTGCCGCGCAGTAGGCTGCGCCGGTGGACGGCGAATCCGGGTGCCTGCCAGATATCCACGATGGAAGCGTCCGTTACCTTTCCCATGGAGACCGATCCGTACGCGTCGAAGCAGCAGAGATTGACATCCCCAGTGTAGGAGATATGCAGGTCGGTGAACGGAAGCGCGCAAAAGCCCTGCGGCGTCCGGGTGGGATGGGGCTTGTTCGGGGCCAGCCCGGCACGGGTCGTCAGCGTCTCTGTCCTGCTTCGCACGCTGATGCGGATGTCGAAAGGCCGCAGCCGATCCGCCGCCGCGATCAGCGTCCACACCGGTGCGATCAGCCGTCGGCCGTCGGTGTAGTTGTTGACCGTCAACGTCGACAGGCCGGCCTCGAACAGCTCGCCGACGAGATCTGGGGTCGCCAGCACACCGTTGGTGAGGATCCGTAGATCGGCCTTGGGGCAGCTGCTCCGAAACATCCGGACGATGTCGGCGAGCCGGCGGTCCAGTAACGGCTCGTTGTTGCCGAAGAGGGCGATTCGTCCGGCGAACCGCAGGTCGGCAAGCTCGCCGGCGATTCGCTGCAGTAGCTCGAGGCTCATCTCTCCCGCTTCACGCGGATCCACGGACCGCGAGACCGGGCAGAACGAGCAGGTGTAGTTGCAGCTGGACCGAGTCTCGACGGAGACGATGCGGAAGAGGGGTGAAGCGTGGTGCCACATTTGCTCGAAGATCGGCCGCAGCACGGTGTTCACCCCGTCGACGTGCTCCGGCCGGTTCTTCTCGCTTTCCAGCGCGATGACGGCGGTATCGTGCGTGATCTCGACCGAGTCGTCAGGCCGGTCTTGTAGCTCTGCCGGCGGGCGCACGGCGGTGGGAAACCGGATGCGGATCATACGGGTCTTTCCTGAGCGGCAACTCGCGAGATGCGCCGATACGCGTCCAGCACATCGGGGAAGGTGCGTTTTTGTGCCACCATTTCCTGTAGGGCGGCCATGTCCACAAAATGCACCGGGCGGTACCTCGACGGGCTGAGCGGCACGTTGTCGTCGCGCAGCTTGAGTACATAGATGAAATCATAGTGCGCTTTCACGAACGAACGCTGCCGATGTATCTCGCGCTGCACAAGGAACGGTGCGGCGAACCTCTCGATCTCGCCGAGATTGCCGGAGTTCGCGTCCAAGCCGCCGTGGAAGCGCGGGTCGAATAGGTAATGGTTCGGGGTCAGGCCGAGCCGTTCCTCAAGGCGGTTCTGGAGCGCAAAGTTGGGGAACTCGGTGCGTTTCACCCGGCCGCCGGGCGGCAGCATGCACTTGTGATGGGGATGGTGATAGAGCAGCAGTTCGTCTCGTGAGTTCAAGACGAGCGCCTCGACCGCGTACCGGCCGCTGATGAAGTACGAAAGCGCGAATTTTGTCAGCAGGGTGAGCGCCCAGCAGGCCATCACAAGCGCGGCGAGATAGACCAGGATATTGCGAGCCGGTGGAAAATGGGTGTCCAGAAAATCGGCAGCCAGATTAACCAGGATGCCGACGACAACTATGCTCAGAACAAATCGTACGAAGCTGCCCAGCCTGTTCATCGATCTACCCCGCCGACAGCCCATCCGGTGACATTTATGGGCCCAAATCGCGCTTCTGTGGATTGTACTGCACGCGGTAGACGTCAGCCAGTGCACCGCGGTGGCCCTTAGGTTGGGCCGGGCGGCCGCTCCTTATTGAGAGCTGATTTTGGTGACGGACCCGGCCGGCGCCTCAGTCAGAGCGGACGAGGGTTGTCGTCGCCGGGATCAGTGTCGTCATCCTCACGGGAATCAGGGGAATCAGGGGAATCAGGGGAATCAGGGGAACCGGCGGAGCCGGGCGAAGACTCCGCCGAGTCGGTGAGCTGGGAGATGTCGAAGTCGTCCGGCTTGCCGTGCACGAACGCGTCGGGGTTGTCGAGATCGTCCGCGGTGGGCAGCAGGTCGGGGTGCGCCCATACCGCGTCCCGGCCCTCGACGCCGCGCGCCGCGTCGAGCGCCCGCCACAGCGCCGCCGCCTCGCGCAGCCGGCGCGGCCGCAGCCGCAGGCCGACCAGCGTCGCGAACGTCGCCTCAGCCGGGCCGCCG
>CALAED010000698.1 GCA_937891035.1 uncultured Thermomonosporaceae bacterium
GTGTTACGTCTTTCGCCCGATTGCCCCGAACGCGTCGACTTCGTCTGGTTCGCCCCACGGCTTGGCTTCAGGTCGCCACCGGGACACCGACACGACTCCGGGTTCTACCAGCTCCAAGCCGTTGAAGAATCGGCCGATCTGTTCGGGCGTGCGCAAGACGAGCGGGGCGTTGCCGGAGTTGTTCCATACCTCCACGATCTGGTCGGACGCCTCCCGGTGGACGACGTTGGTCCCGTCGTACATCACCATGTGGCTTCCCGAAGGCAGGTCTTCGACCAGGCGACCGACGACCTGGTACGCCTCATCGTCGTCGGTCAAAAACTCCACGATCCCCATCAGCATCAGCGCGATGGGCCGGGTGAAGTCCAACGTCTCCGCCGCCTTCTGCAAGATCTTTTCCGGTTCGCGCAGATCAGCGTGGATGTAGGCGGTCGCTCCTTCTGGAGCACTCGTGAGCAGGGCGCGGGCGTGCGCCAACACCAACGGGTCGTTGTCGACGTACACGACTTTCGATGTGGGTGCGACTCGCTGAGCCACCTCGTGGGTGTTGTCCACCGTCGGCAGGCCGGTGCCGATATCGAGGAACTGCCGCACCCCCGCCTCGCCGGCCAGATACCGCACGGCGCGGGTCAAAAACGCCCTGGAGGCCCGCGCCAAGATCGGCACATCAGGGAGCATGGAGACGATCTGATCGCCGAGTTGCCTGTCGACCGCATAATTGTCGGTCCCGCCCAGCCAATAGTTCCAGATCCGGGCCACATGGGGCACCGTGGTATCGATCCCCTCCATCAGATCCTTTTCCGCCTCGGTCCACGAAAACCCCGACTCACCATCCGTCACGGCAACCTCCCGGTAGGCCACGCCGCTTCCAGTGCTTCGCGCGCGCTTTAGCAAGGGTCATCTATAAGAGCAGATCGGCAATCGTTATGGCGGTCAGGGCGAACAGTTGTTCAATTGTGATCAACGTGCGGACATTTGGATCACACCAGCACGGACGATAAGCATTCCGTCCCAAGCCAATATTGCCCCCGGACCCTTCGAAGTGGTAGTACCAGCCGGTTATCGATCGACATCCCTCCCGCTAGCATCTGCGCGACCGGAGCCACGGCACGCACTCCGATCCGTCGTACAGGATCATTGCTATCGCGCATCTCACGTTGAGCGATATTAAGATCGAATACACATTTCTGGCTGGCGCATTAGAGCGCCGCGATGTGGGGTACCTCCGATCCCCTCTATGTGATGAGCACAGGTAGCGCCGCAGTGCGCCGGGGTAGGCGCCGGCATCACCGTCCGCCCGACGCCGGCCGGCTCGCTCCTCGTATGCCGCATACGCCGCCGGATTTAGCCGCGTCTTCTGCTCAGCTCCGTCGCTGGCACTGCGGTCCGCGCCATGGTCCGGGCACCTACCTGGGCCCTGGCCGAGTGCCGGCCGGCGACCGTGGACCGGGATGATCCACGCGCCTGCGATCGTCTCGTTCACCCGGCATCGCGCCGGCAGGTAGGTGTCGGGGTCGAGGGAGCCGTGGGTGCGGAGACGTTGTCGTAGACATGGTGAGAGGCGATGGATGCAAGGTCGACGCCGGGCTCGGTCGTGGCGGCCGGTAGCGGTGGGGCGTCGGGCAGCCGGAATAGATGGGTAACGGCCGTACCTGCGAGACCGTGGTCGCTGCGGTGCACCACGCCCAGGTGGAGAACGGCGCGCGCGCAACCGCTCGGCGACGCTCGACAGTTGTCGTGGTGGAGGCAGATGCGGACAGGTCCGAGCAGCGGGTCGATGAGCGAGACCGGCGGCTCGTGCGAGGTGGGATCAAGAGGACGCCGTCTCCGCGTGGTCTCCGCGGATCCCCTCGGCCCACGCCTGACAGAGATGAGGCAAATGAGCGCATCCCGCCGGCGTCTGACCCAACGACCGATTGACTTCGGGTCCTCAACGGGACCTGTCGGCCATGGTCGGGAGGTGCCATCTCGTAGTCATCCGCGGTCTCTCCGTGTCCGCTGTCTGTCAATGGGCGTCGCCTCCAACCTCGGCTGAGCACTGGCGTGGTTCACTCGCCGAAGCCGTGTGCGGCATGTACGGCGGCGATGTGAGAGCGTACAGAAGCGCGGCGATGGTGGTCCCGCTCACGATGTCGCGCTTGTCGATGAGCCTTCGCACGTCGCCGAGCGGGACCCATTCGATCCGTTCGGACTCCCAGCCGTCCGTCGGCGGCCCGATGTAGGTGGCCCCGTCCGCACGAAAGATGTAATGCCGGCTGTCGCTGATGCCGCTGGTCGGCTGGCAGTAGATGAGCGGTCGCAGCGGGCCCGGCCGCCATCCGGTCTCTTCTTCGACCTCACGTGCCGCGGCCGCGATCGGCTCTTCCCCGGGATCGATCGCGCCGATCGGGATCTCCCACCCCCACGAGTCGGTGATGAACCGGTGCCGCCAGATCAGCAGCACCCGCTGCTGATCGTCGAGCACCACCGCGCCGGCGCCGGGCGGCGTCCGGATGAGTCGGTGACTAAGATGCCGCCCGTCCGCGACCTCCACGTTCGCGAGCCGGATGTCGAGCCACTCGTCCTGGTAGAGCGGCTCCTCGGAGTGGATCTTCCAGCGCATGCGGCGGGTCTCCTTGATCGCGGGTCCTGGCCGCCGTCCACGCTATAGCCGCCCGACCATGCGCCGCGCGGTGATCGCGGTTGACCCATTCTTCCCCCTTTGTCGCTCCGCTTTGAACGCGCCAGTTACCGGACTAAACTCGGCACCACACAGTCGACCCATGCC
Organism: uncultured Thermomonosporaceae bacterium; assembly: GCA_937891035.1. Taxonomy (GTDB): domain Bacteria; phylum Actinomycetota; class Actinomycetes; order Streptosporangiales; family Streptosporangiaceae; genus CALAED01. The sequence goes on from CALAED010000698.1 coordinate 2,768, forward strand.
CGCCCGAGACGCAATTTTCCCGAGGATAGGAACGCCGATGGCCCCGAAACGCGAGACAGCGCTGGAGCTTTGGGGATATGAGTTCGCGCGCGCTCGTGAGGCGTCCGGATTCAGCAGCCAGGTCGCGTTCGCCGGCCACGAGGGCGTGCATGTCTCCGCGTCGCTGATCGCGCACTGGGAGACCGGTCGACGGCACCCTAGAAAAGAAGACCTGGAAGACTGCGAGAAGGTGCTGGGCACCAACGGCTATTTAGCGCGACTGCTCGACAAGTGGGTGAGCCGTGAGGTCCCGACCGAGTGGCGGGACAAATGGGTGTCCGCCGAGGCTCGCGCGACCCTGATCCACAATTTCGAGCTCTCGGTCATTCCTGGCCTCCTACAGACGGAAAACTATGCGCGCGCCGTGCTCCGGCACAACCGGCGCACCTCCATCGACATCGAAGAACGCGTGCGTGCGCGACTGGCCCGCCAGATGATTCTCGGCGACGGTAACCCGCCCACCTGCCTGTTCGTGATCGACGAGTACGCGTTGCGCCGCAATGTCGGCGGGCCCGACGTGATGGTCGAGCAACTAACGCGGCTGCACGAACTCGCCGAGCAGCCGGATATCATCGTGCAGATAGTGCCATCGGGCGTGGAGTACTACCCGACCTGCCCATTCATGATCTCGAAGTTCGATGACGTCGAAATCGCCAACCTGGACACCGCCCTCCGGGGTCAGATTGTCGAGGGCCGTGATGAGATATTCGAGCTCACCCGAATCTGGGAGGACATCAGGAGGGCCGCGCTTTCCCCCAAGGAATCCCTCAAGCTGATAGAGAAGGTGATCGCGGAATGGACGAGCTAAGCTGGCGCAAGTCGTCGCGCAGCGGGGCAAACGGCGAACAGTGCGTCGAGGTGGCGCGTACGGAGTCGCGGAAGATCGCAGCACGTGATTCAAAAAGCCCGAACGGCCCGATCCTGCAGTTCCAACGACCCCAGTGGCGCCATTTCCTGAATGAGGTCCGCCGCGGCACCTACGACATCTGATTGCAGGCACCCGCTTCGATTCCGCAGACGACTCCGGCCCGTCGACCGTGTGCCGTTGATCCACGGAGCGACGACGACGCTCACACCTTGGTACCTGGGCAGCATGTCGGCTTCGTCGCAACCGGACTGGAGGCCGGTTGTCCAAAGCACCGCAGCGGGCGGTCTTGAGCCGTCCAGCCGGCGCCTGATCATGGCCGTACGCAGCCACAACACTGTCAGCCGAATCCGCCGTATCGATCCCTACGCCATAGTGAACACACAGCGACGATGTACACTCCGGTCGGCCGATGACAGATCTCCCGGACTCGTCAGACCCCGCCCTCCTGTCCGTCAGCCGGACAACCGTCATACCCGCACTCTGAAATCAAGATCAGCTATGCGCTTGACGCTATTTTCGGGGGACGGCCTGTGGCGTGAATAGTGATGGTTAGGAACCCCAAATACACCCGTGATACGCGGGAGGTTCCGAATCGAGAATTTCGCATTAGCGGACATTTCGATGCTGTCGATAGACATCACGCATGCCTCGATCGGTATATTTGCTGTTCAAGAACCGCAGCACCGGCCCTCCGGGGTCGGTGAGGATCGCAACCAGGATGAGCTGATCAACGGCGACGTGGCGGTGAACGGCAGCACCGGCCCTCCAGGGTCGGTGAGGATCGCATCGTCCCGTCCTGGAGCCGGGCGATCGCCTCTTGCATCGCGCAGCATCGGCCCTCCGGGGTCGGTGAGGATCGCAACTCGATCCGGACGCACCTTCTGCGCAGGCATTGGTAGCGCGGCACCGGCCTCCCGGGGTCGG
>CALAED010000699.1 GCA_937891035.1 uncultured Thermomonosporaceae bacterium
ATGTGGCGAACGCCGCCGCGCTGGCCGAGTTCCTCGCGGGGCATGCGAAGGTGGTGCGGACGCACCATCCCACGCGGCCGGACTACCCGTACCCGGCGATCAGGGAGATCTGCCGCGACGGCTTCGGCGGCATGGTCAGCTTCGAGGTGGCCGGCGGCGACGAGGCGGCGCTGAAGTTCCTCGAGCGGCTCACCATCCCCCAGGTCGCCACCAGTCTCGGCGGGGTCGAGTCGCTGGTCAGCCTGCCGTTCAACACCTCACACAGCTTCCTCACCGCGGCACAGCGCCGCGACATTGGCATCGAACCGGGACTGGTGCGCCTGTCGGTCGGCGTGGAGGACATCGCCGACCTGGTAGCCGACATCGACCAGGCCCTCAACGGAATCTGAAGGGGGAGCATCGTGCGCAACGGGCTTGACATCAGCGGCGTTTCCGAGTTCGTACAAGAGATCGGCGAGAAGCCGGTAGAGGCCGTGATCGACTTCCACGCCTGTGCCGTGCCGGGCTTTTCCGGGGCGGAGGTGAGCATCCGGACCGCGCACCACGGCACCCAGCGGATGGCCCGGTCGTTCCGGATCCCGTTCACTGAGCACAGCGCCCACCCCTTCGGCGGCCTGTCCGCCTATGAGGCGGTGGTGGCCGCGCTCGGCGCCTGCGTGCTGATCACCCATGTACATGGCTACTCCGCTCGCGGGGTCACGATCACTTCGTTGCGGGTGACGGTGACGGCCGCGGTTGAGGTGGACGCGGACGGCTGGTGGGTCGGCGGCGACAGCGCGCTGCACGACGTGCGTTACCTCATCGAGGCCGACTGCGCCGGCTCGGTGGACAGCGTGCGCGAGGTCAGCCAGTTCGTCACCTGCTTCAGCCCCAACCACCGGGCGTTTCTGGACGAGGGCGGCTATCGGCTGGCCGCGATGGCGGTGCGGCCCGACGGCACGCCGGATGTCGTCGAGCTCGACCAGGTCGATCCGGCGCCGGCCGGTGGCGACGGCACCCGGCTGGACCTGACAGCGGAGTTGTGCTGGGAGTACGGCACCGAGGCCGGTCTGATGACCACGTTCAGCCCGGGCGGGGAGCTGCGCCGCGAGCGGCCGCGGCTCGTGGCGGACCAGTCCAAGCAGATGCTCGGCCTCGACCGCGGCCCCAACCCGCAGGAACTGCTGCTCGCCGCCATCTCCGCCGATCTCACCCACCAGGTACGTCACGTGGCGGCGGAGCGCGGCATCACCTTGGCCGGGCTCGAGGTCGAGTCGTCAGGGCGCCTGGACATCCGCGGCATGCTCAACGTGTCCCCGGACATCCCGGCCCGGTTCCACAACATCCGCTTCCTGGTGCGTACCGACACCGAGGCGGCGCCGACCGATTTCGCCGATGTGGTCCGGCAGGCCGCGGCGCGCAACGTCATGCTGGCCGCGCTGTTGCGCCCCGGCGCGGTACAGGTGGATCTACGCTCGCCGGCTGGTCCGCTGTCCAGCTTCCGCAGCGACGCCGACCAGGTCGCGGCGTTCCTCGCCGAAATGGCCCGGAAACAGGCGGCGATGGCGGGCAACGCCGCGCACAACCTCCAGCGGTGACCATGCCGGTGACCATGCCGATGACCTTGTCCCGGACCAGCCGGCCGCGGCTCTTCCACACCGCCCTGCTCGGCAGCGCCGCCGAGCAGTGCCAGACGCCGGCGGTCAGCTCGGCCCGGCTTACGCTGAGCTACGCCGATCTCGCCCGGCTCACCGAGGAGTACGCCACCGCGCTGGATGAGCAGGGCCTGCGGGCCGGCCAGGTGCTTGTGCTGGAGCTGTCGCCCCGGCCGGAGGCCGTGGCGCTGATGACGGCCGCCGCCAGCCGGGCGGTGATCTTCGTCAATATGAGCCCTGAGCTGCCCGCGGCCCGCAAGATCCATCTGCTGCACCGGGTGAACGCGCTGGCCCACGTCAGCGCGACCGGTCCGGTCGGCAGCCCGTGCGCCGTGACCGGGTCCCTCGGCGACGACGGCCGCCTGCACCTGGCGGGCAGCGTCCTTCCCCGGATCGAGCCACGGCCACCGGGGGAACACGACCCCGCGTATGTCGTGTTCACCTCCGGCTCTACCGGGATGCCCAAGGGCATCGTGATGTCACACCGAGCCGTGGTGTCGTTCTGGCGCGGGTTCTCCGGGTTCGGGGTCGCGCCAGGGGTCCGCCTGGGCAGCATGTCGCCGCTGCAGTTCGACTTCTCCCTCCTCGACCTCGGCATGGCGCTCGGCGCCGGCGGCACCCTGATACAGCTGTCCAGCCTGCTGGCCCAGCAACCGGCGGGCTTCGTGCGTGCGCTGGGGCGCCACCGGGTGGAGCAGATGAATGGCGTGCCGGCCATCTGGCGCGCCCTTCTGGCCAGCGATGACCTCGCCGGGTTGGCCGGCACCCCGCTGAACACCGTGCTGTACGCCGGCGAGGGATTTCCGGTGAACGGGCTGCGCGCCCTGCGGGCCGCCATGCCAGGATTGCGGCTGGTGAACGGCTTCGGCCACTCCGAGTCGATCGCGTGCGCGTACAACGTGCTCGGTGACGTGCTCGCCGACCGGCACGGCCGTGTGCCGTTCGGCACCAGGGCCATAGAGGGAATGCGCATGTACCTGGTGGACGAGCGCGGCCGGGTCATCACCGATCCCGGCGTGGTCGGGGAGATCTACATCGAGGGCGACGCGCTGTTCGATGGCTATTGGCACGACGAGGCGGCGACGGCGGCCGCGCTGGTGCCCAGCCCGCTTTCCGGACCTGGCGTGCGCGCCTTCCGTTCCCGCGACGGCGGCTACACTACTTCCATTCGCGGCTGGACACCCAGGTCAAGCTGCTCGGCCATCGCATCGAGCTGGAGGAGATCGACCTGCACCTGCAGACCCATCCCGCGGTTGCGGCCGCGGCCACCGTGCTGGACGCGGCGGGCAAGGCGCCGCGCCTGGTCGCGTTCGTCCTGCCCGAACCCGGTCACGATGCCGGCACTTTGGACGGCGAGCTGCGGCGGCACTGCGCCGGGACGCTTCCGAGGTACATGGTTCCCACGCGGTTCCAGCTCGTCGCGCACCTGCCGACCACGGTGAACGGCAAGATCGACCGGAACGGGCTGCTGGACGCGGAGCGAGTCTGATGTGCTCGACCCCTGTGCTGAGCGGGGTCAGCTACCGGCACGGGCAATGGCGCGATCTCGTCGATCTGACCGAGCGCGGGCTGGCCGCCCCCGGAGACATCGCCACGCTCAGCCAGGGCGGGCTGACCCGGTACTCCGTCCTGGACGGCCACGTGCGGGACCATTTCGCCGCCTGCGCCGCCGAGACGCTCGAGTCCGCGGGCATCGAGCCGTCCACCGTGGACGCCGTGCTGTTCTTCTCTTCCACGTTCTCCAGCTACGACGACCACGACGACTTGGTTGGGCTCTGCCGTGCGTTGGATATGCGGAAGGCGCTCCCGGTCGGCGTGTTCCAAGCCCAGTGCAGCAACTTCTCCTACGCTCTGATGATCGCCACCTCGCTGATCCGCGGTCAGGGCATGAACACGGTACTGCTGCTCGGCGCGGACGCCCTGGACGAGAGTCGCGCCGGTCGGCTGCTGCCCGCGGCCGCGTCGGTGTTCAGCGACACCGTGCTGAGCTGCGTGGTCAGCACCGAGGGAAATGACGGGTACGCCGTCGAATACGTCGGCCACGTGGTCGAGCCCGACTTGGCCGTCCTCGACCCGGTGAAGCAGACGCTGCGGTTCATGGACCTGTTCGCGGCCCGGCTGGAGCGGCTGTGCACCGACACCTACGCGAGCACCGGCCTGCGGCCCGAGAGCATCGACCACCTGGTGTTGGCGAATCTCGGGAAGCCGGTGCTGCGGAACTACGCGGCGGTCGCCGGCGTCCCGTTCACACGGGTGCCGACCGGCAACATCGCCCGATTCGGGCACTGCTTCGCCTACGACCAGCTCATCACGCTGGCGACGCTGGCCGAGAGCGGTGAGATCACCACGGGCCAACTCGCCCTCGTGCTCGGCGTCGGGGCGAACCACCTGTTCAGCTCGACCGTCCTGCGCAGGCTGTGACGGGGATTGGAGAACGTGACGATGCCGTGGACCGAGCAGGAGGCGGTGGCCTTCGTCCAGCACCACGTGGAGGTGTGGAACAAGCACGACTTGGAGGAGATCCTCCAGCTGTACGCCGAGGACGTCGAGCTGACGTCCCCGTTCGCCGGGCAGATGGTGGGCAGCGACGTGGTGCGTGGCCGGGATGGGTTGCGCGCGTACTTCGGCACCGCGCTGGCCAGGAACCCCGATCTTCGTTTCGAGATCGTCGACGTGCTGCGCTGCCTGGACAGCGTCACGATCTATATGCGCAGCGTGGGCGGGCGGATGGTGGCCGAGGTGCTGTTCGTCGACGGCGACGGCCTGATCAGCAAGGTGCTGGCGCACTACTCCTGTGCGGCGCCGTGAGCACGATCACGCTGTCCGAGCCCGCGTACGCGGTCGGCGAGCTGGTGCCGGTCGAGCAGGCGGCCGGCCGGGGTGAACTCGCCGAGCGGCTGCGCGCGTACGGGTTCGACACCTGCTCGATCGCCGACCGGGTGCCATCAGAGCTCGCCGCGGACGCGGTGGCCGAGTTGCTGCTCCGCAGCGGCCGCACCGGCGGTGCAGTGGACGCGGTCGTCTACGGCACGTGCAGCCACCGCACTGAACCGGCCGGAGACCGGGCCGTGCGGGCCATGCTTGACCGGCTCGGGCTGGCCGGCGCCCAGCTGTTCGGCGTGTGGCTCGGCGAATCCGGCAACCTGGCCAGCGCGTTCCGCCTGGCACGGGCGCTGATCTTGTCCACGGACCTGCGGACGGTGCTCGTGGTGGTGGCCGACGCGGTGCCCAAACGGCCGGGAGAGTACCGGGCGATGCCCAACGCGGTCACCGTCAACGGCGACGGGGCGGCCGCGTGCCTGGTGTCCACGGTGCTGCGCGGCCCGTACACCGTGGAAGGTGTCGGGCAGTACGCGGCCCCGGCGATGGCCGCCGCCGGACGCGGTACCGGCCTGCGGGACTACCTCGCATTCATGGCCGGGGTGCGCGGCGCGCTCACCGCGCTCTACCAGGCGTCCGGCACCGGGCCGGGCTCCTACCAGTGGCTGGTGGCCAACAACTACAGCACGGCGAACCTGGGCGACTTCGCCGACCTGGCGGGGGTTCCACGGGAGCGGGTGTTCCGCGGCACGGTGGCCAGGCACGGCCACGTGTTCACCGCGGACGGCCTGATCAATCTGGCCGCGCTCACCGCCGCGGAGCAGGTCGCCGCCGGTGACGGAGTACTCGTGCTGTCCACCGGCCCGTTCAGCTGGGGCGCCATCGGCTTGCAGAGAAACGAGAACTAGCGAGAGGCGAAAGTCATGCAGATCACCGAGGACTTCATGCGCGACCCATACCCGGTGTACGCCCGTATGCGGGAGTCGGCGCCGATCCACTTCTCCGACGCGAACGCCGGCCGGACCTGGTTCATACCGCGCTACGCCGACGTGATCAATGTGCTGCGTGACGACAGGTTCTCCGCGGCGCTGAAGGCGCCGGGCTTCATCAACCAGTTCCCGCAAGAGCACCGCGCCGAGTTCCAGCCCTTCAACGAATCGATCGCCGGCTGGGTGGTGCTTCAGGACCCGCCGGCGCACCGGCGGCTGCGCCAGCTCATGAACAAGGGCTTCACCCGACAACTGGTGGCCACACTGCGTCCCCAGGTCACCGAGATCGCCGCCGGCCTGGTCGACGAGATGGCCAAGCGGAGGTCGGGAGATTTCATGACCGACTTCGCCCAGCCGTTTCCGGCCGCGGTGATCGCCACGATGTTCGGCGTGCCGGCGGCCGACCTGAAGACGTTCATTTCCTGGTCGGACGACATCGTGCTCTTCGCAGGCTCGTTACGGCCGACGCTGGAGGTGGCCAGGGCGGCCCAGCACGGGCTGCTGTCGATGACCGCTTTCTTCCGCGCGCTGCTGCCGGAACGGCGGGCCAACCCCGGCGACGACGTGATCAGCCTGCTGGTCAGCGTCCGGGAGAACGGCGAGCAGCTGACCGATGATCAGGTGCTGGCGAACTGCGCCCAACTGATCGTGGCCGGACACGAGACGACCAGGAATCTGGTGGCCAACGGGCTGTCGACACTGCTGCGCCACCCCGACCAGCTGGAGAAACTGAAGGCCGATCCGAGCCTCATGACCAGTGCCATCCGGGAGATGATGCGATTCGAGAGCCCGCTGCAGTTCATCCGCAGGGTGGCGGGCGAGGACTTCGCATACC
>CALAED010000700.1 GCA_937891035.1 uncultured Thermomonosporaceae bacterium
AGGCGGCGCCCGCCGCTTCGCTTTGCGGGTGGCCGGCCGTACGGGCATGGTCTCGAACGCCCCTAATAAGCAGGAGATGCTTGCTGTACTCGGCGGCGGTCAGCAACGCGATCCCGTCGCGGCCGCCCCGCCCGGCCGCGAACTCGGCGAAGGTGGACGCAGGGACTGTATGCGTCGTGATGCCATTCATGCTGGTGCGCAACCCTGGATGAGTTCGGTGACGTCGGCCTGGACGACACGACGGATATGAGAAATCAGCGCGAGCAAGTCCGCGCAGTAAATGGAAGGGTTTGCGAACCCGGCGCCGGGACGGTAGCGATGGACGTAGAGCCCGGCTCCGCAGACCCGCCTTTCGGGGCACGCCGCGCACGTCTCGCACAAGGCAGCGGCGCCGATCTGCCTGGCCACGATCTCCGGCAGGAGCAGCGCGGCGTCGAAGGAGTCACGCGCCACATGCAGTCCGGTGGCAGGGGCACCGTCGAACACCGACTTCAACAGATCGGACTGCTCGATCTCGCCGTCGGTCTCCACGGTGACGGAGACGACTGGAGAAAGGCCGATTTCCTCACTGGAGGAGGCCCCGCCGAGGACCAGTTGAATGATCTCCGTGAACAGCCGGACAGCGGTCTCCTGGACCGATGCCTGGTACCAGAGGTCGAAAATCTGGTTCAACCAGGCGGCGTACGGGGCGCCATTGGGATCGTGTCCCGGTGGCGGGGCCGACCAATGGCCGTGCGGAAGCAGGAAGTCGATGGCCGGCGGGTCGAACGCGCGCAGCGACTCGTAAGTGACCAGCGGATCGTTACGCAGGTCCACCGTGCACAGCAGGCCGCCGAAAAGGTGCCGGAAAGCGGGCTTGGTCAGCGGCTCTAGAGCGCGTGCGACCGCGGCGTAACTGCCTCGTCCGCCGGGGCCGTGGCGGTGCCGGTCATGCGCGGCCGAGTCCCCGTCGAGACTGATCCCGACCCGGATCCCGAGCTCGTCGCACAGGTGCAACCAGGCGCGATCGAGAAGGACCGCGTTGGTTTGGAGCACTGGACGCACCTCGACCCCGGTGGCCTCCCGACGCACGGTCTCGATGAGAAACCGGACGAATTGTCGCCCCGCGAGCAGCGGCTCGCCACCGTGCAAGACCAGCTCCATGGACTCGAGGCCGTGTGTGTGAGCGTGCTCGGCCATCCGGGCGGCGAGCTGGCGAACGGTTTCGCCGGACATGACCCGAGCCCGCGAACGCCAGGTCCGGTCGGCCATTGCATAGACATAGCAGTAGTCGCACGCCAGATTACATCGGCTGTGAATTTTCACTACGAACTGGCGAAAAGGAGTCGGCGTCCACCCTCGTTGGAGCAAGGCTGGTACGTCTAGCGTCGCCGGCCATTCCGGGGGTCCTGTGCGATTCATGGCTCCTGGTAGATGAGCAGACATATGGGGATTGGCATAACAGATCGAATCCAGGTAAGCGAGTATAGGAGTCCTGTGAACGCGGCGCAGCGCGACACTCAAAGAAAGCGTTGAAATCCGTTGGCGTAGACTCGTCCTGCGGGGACTTCAGGACGCCGTGCTTGGCCCGGCATTTTGGCCGGATAATGGGGAACGGGCTGGTGAGCACCAGATATGGCGGTCGCGGCGGCGGCTGGGCCGGGGTGTTACTGAAAGATGGCGAGGACGGGGGAGATCACGAGCTGGCGGGTGTCGGGGTCCCAGTGCTTGATCTTGCCGAGGCAGCGCGCGGGGAACGGGTCGTCGGGCACGTTGCGGCGCAACTGCTCGGTGTCGCAGGTGACGGTGACCCTCGGCAGATCGTCGAAGACCTCGGTGGGGTCGCCGTAGGGGGCGGAAAACGTCGTCGTCGTTTCCGACTTGGCCGTGACCCTGAACCGTCCCATGACCGAAACGAACGTGAACGGGTCGAGTTTTTGCAGCTGTGCCGTACGTACCCGCTTGGCTTTCCGGCCGTGGTTCCGCTCCAGTGCTCGGTCCAGGCCGACGCTCGGCCCGAGCGTACAGTTGAAGAGGTCGACGTACACGATGTCGTTCGCGTTATCGAGCGCGGGGATGATGCGTCCGATGACCGTGATCGGCCCCTCGTCTTTGATGTACTGGATGACCTGCTCTCTCTCGTTCGCAGTCGTTACGTCCGCACCTACGGGAGAGGGCTTGACCTTCACCTTCCCGGCGATGTTGCGGCGGATCGTCTCCTGGACCGAGCGCTGCAGATCCGGGTACTTATCCTCCTGCAGGTAAATGTCCCTGGCGTTTTCCTCATCGAGGTAGAAGCAGATCCCCGGCTTCGGCCTCCGCACCCAGGCCGACCGGTGGCGGCGCACGGTGATCATGTACGCGCACCAGAGCGCCACCGCGGCGATGAAAGCCCCGACGGTGATCAGTGCCACCAACAGCATCCGTGTCTCCTAGGTCATCGGCAACCGCGGGTCTCCTTGAAGGCCAGGTCGAGGGAGGATGCGGTGGCGTCCACCATGCGTCCGCCGGTCGTCTTGGCCGCACGGTCCAGGTCTGCCGGGCCCGCTGCACCGAAGCGGATGGTGTAGGTATGTACGGCCTTGATCTCCGGTGGCAGAGCCTTGTAACGGCTGAGGAACTCCTCCAGGCCGATGCCGGCGTTGTTCAGGCCGTCGGTCATCAACACGATGGTCACCGGCCTTCCCGGGTCGGCTCGTTTCAGTTCGCCGGCGCGCCGGTAGGCGTGGTCGAGCGCGGACCACACGGCGGTGTTCTCGTCGAATTTCTCGGTGGTGAGGAAGTCGCGGATGGCGTTGGTGTCGTGTGGGTCGGCGATGGTGACTCCACGCTCTTCCAGGACGTGCCCGCCGAAGCGAATCAGGATGAATTTCTCGCCTTGGTAGAACCGTACGAACTTGCCGACGGATGAGGCGTCGTCGCCGCTGAGCCCCTCGAACGTGGCCCGCAATGCTTTGCTCCGCGCGCCCTTCATGGAGCCGGAGTAGTCGAGCACGAAGATCACCTGGCCCGGTTTCCTGGCACTGGGGTCGTAGTTGGCCAGCAGCCGGTCGATGACCTCTTTACTGTCCGGGTAATACAGCGCGTTGCCGATCTCCGTACGCAACCGCGGATCCCGCCTTACGCCGGGATCGATGGGTCGGCGCAGCGTCCGTTGCATGATCTTCCGCTGCGTGTCCGCCCGGGTCAGCCATGCCACGACCTTGTCGTAGGCGGCGCGGCGGGATGGATTGAGCAGCAACAGCGGGTATCTGGACAGCACGATGCCGTCCTCGGGATAGATGATCTCCAGCGG
>CALAED010000701.1 GCA_937891035.1 uncultured Thermomonosporaceae bacterium
GTCGTACCGGCCGAGGCCGCCGCCGTCGGCGTCTCCTCCTCGACCAGTTCGATCACGGCCATGGGCGCGTTGTCGCCCCGCCGCGGGCCGATCTTGGTGATCCGGGTGTAGCCGCCGGGCCGGTTGGCGTACCGCGGCGCGATCTCGGTGAAGAGCGAGTGCACGACGCTCTTGTCCCTGATCACCGTGAGGACCTGCCGCCGCGCGTGCAGGTCGCCGCGCCTGGCCTTGGTGATCAGCCGCTCGGCCAATGGGCGCAGCCGCCGCGCCTTGGCCTCGGTCGTCTTGATGCGGCCGTGCTCGAACAGCGACGTGGCGAGGTTCGCCAGCATCAAGCGCTGGTGCGCCGGGCTGCCGCCGAGACGTGGGCCCTTGCTGGGCTTGGGCATGGATCTGGTTCCTTTCTGCACCGGCCGTATCAGGTACCGGAGTCAGCGGGCACCGCCGTGGGCCGGACCGGAACCGAACCGGCCCACGACAGCGCTCGGGCGAATCAGTATTGCTCGGTCTCGGCGTAGCTCTGGTCGTCGTCGTAGGTGTCCGCCGCCGCCGTCGGGTCGAACCCGGGCGGGGAGTCCTTGAGCGACAGACCCATGTCGTTGAGCTTTTGCTTGACCTCTTCGATGGACTTGGCACCGAAGTTGCGGATGTCGAGGAGATCCTGCTCGCTGCGGGCGACCAGTTCGCCGACCGAGTGGATGCCCTCGCGCTTGAGGCAGTTGTAGGAGCGGACCGTGAGGTTGAGCTCCTCGATGGGCAGCGCCAGATCGGCCGCGAGCGCCGCGTCCGTGGGCGAGGGGCCCATGTCGATGCCCTCGGCCTCGACGTTGAGCTCGCGGGCGAGCCCGAACAGCTCGACCAGCGTCTTGCCGGCGCTGGCCACCGCGTCGCGCGGCAGCATCGACTGCTTGGTCTCGACGTCCAAGATCAGCCGGTCGAAGTCGGTGCGTTGCTCGACTCGGGTCGCCTCGACCTTGTAGGTGACCTTGAGCACCGGCGAGTAGATGGAGTCGATCGGGATCCGGCCGATCTCCTGGCCAGGCTGCTTGTTCTGCGCCGCGGAGACGTAGCCGCGCCCGCGCTCGACGGTCAGCTCCATCTCCAGCTTCGCCTTGTTGTTCAGCGTGGCGATGTGCAGGTCGGGGTTGTGCACCTCGACGCCGGCGGGCGGCGCGATGTCGGCCGCTGTGACCTCACCGGGGCCCTGCTTGCGCAAGTACATCACGACCGGCTCGTCGTGCTCGGAGGAGACGACGAGCTCTTTGAGGTTCAGGATGACGTCGGTGACGTCTTCCTTGACCCCGGGAACGGTCGAGAACTCGTGCAGCACGCCTTCGATGCGGATGCTGGTGACGGCGGCGCCGGGGATCGAGGAGAGCAGGGTGCGGCGCAGTGAGTTGCCGATCGTGTAGCCGAAGCCCGGCTCAAGCGGCTCGATGGTGAACCGCGACCGGTATTCGTCGACCTGGTCTTCGGCGAGAGTGGGACGCTGGGCAATGAGCATGGTGATCTTCCTTCTTTCCGCGGTGCCCGCTATTTGACGACCGCGCGTTCAATCGTACGCCGCGGGCCGTACGTCCTGAACACCCGGGATATCCGGGCGTCTGGCCGGCCGGCCCGCGCCCGAGCCACTACCTGGAGTAGAGCTCGACGATCAATTGCTCCTGGACCGGCGTGTCGATCTGCTGCCGGACCGGGAGTGCATGGACGAGAATCCGCATCTTGTCCGGGATGATCTCGAGCCAGGCCGGCACCTGACGCTCGCCGGCCTCGGCGCGGGCCACCACGAACGGCGTCATCTCGAGCGATTTTTGCCGTACGTCGATGATGTCGTTCTCTTTGACGAGGAACGACGGAATGGTGACCTTACGGCCGTTGACCATGAAGTGGCCATGACGCACCAGTTGCCGGGCCATGTCGCGGCTCTTGGCGAAACCGGCGCGATAGACCACGTTGTCGAGCCGCCGCTCGAGCAGGGTCAACAGCGCCTCACCGGTCTTGCCGGTGGTCTTGTTGGCCTCCACGTAGTAGTTGCGGAACTGCCGCTCCAGCACGCCGTAAATGCGACGGGCCTTTTGCTTTTCCCGCAGCTGGAGGAGGTATTCGGTCTCCTTGGGGCGACCACGGCCGTGCTCACCCGGTGGGTAGGGCCGGATCTCGATGGGGCACTTGGGCCCCTCGCACTTGCTGCCCTTGAGGAACAGCTTCATCTTCTCGCGCCGGCAAAGCTTGCAGTCGGCGCCGGTGTATCGAGCCATATCTCCTAAAACCTCTGACCTGTCGACTCGTCAGACCCGGCGCCGCTTCGGTGGGCGGCAGCCGTTGTGGGGAACTGGGGTGACGTCCTGGATGGAGCCCACTTCGAGGCCGGTCGCCTGCAGCGACCGGATGGCGGTCTCCCGGCCGGAGCCCGGCCCCTTGACGAAGACGTCGACCTTGCGCATGCCGTGCTCCATGGCGCGCCTGGCGGCGGCCTCAGCGGCCATCTGCGCGGCGAACGGAGTGGACTTGCGCGAGCCCTTGAAACCCACGTGGCCGGCGGAGGCCCAGGAGATCACGGCGCCCATCGGGTCCGTGATGGTGACGATGGTGTTGTTGAACGTGCTCTTGATGTGGGCGTGGCCATGGGCCACATTCTTCTTTTCCTTGCGGCGCACCTTCTTGGCGCCGGCCCGGCTCTTAGGAGGCATCTGCTCTCTTAACTCCTGAGGTCATCGATCCCCCGCTGGGGCGCCGCCCCGGCGGGGACTACTTCTTGCCGGCCTTCTTCTTGCCGGCCACTGTCTTCTTCTTGCCCTTGCGAGTACGGGCGTTGGTCTGGGTGCGCTGGCCGTGCACGGGGAGCCCGCGGCGGTGCCGGATGCCCTGGTAGCAGCCGATCTCAATCTTGCGGCGGATGTCGGCCTGGACCTCGCGGCGCAGGTCACCTTCCACCTGGTATTGCGACTCGATCCAGTTACGGAGCTTGACGAGCTCCTCATCGCCGAGCTGGTGGACCCGCAGGTCGCCGCTGACGCCGGTCTCGCTCAGGGTCTCCAGCGCGCGGCTGCGGCCGATGCCGTAGATGTAGGTGAGGGCGACCTCGAGGCGCTTGTCGCGCGGCAGGTCGACGTTGACGAGGCGTGCCATCGTCAGGCAGCCTCCTTTCTTGTTCCGGAGGTCCTACGCGCCACCTCCGCACCGCTGCCACGATGCGGCCCCGGCCTCCGACCGAGGGTTGCCCACGGCGTGGGCCGTGACGCGTGCTTGCGTTGTCCGTCTACTGTGCCGGTCACCCGTTCAGCCCTGGCGCTGCTTGTGCCGTGGGTCCGGGCAGATCACCATGACCCGCCCGTGCCGCCGGATGATGCGGCACTTGTTGCAAATCTTCTTGACGCTCGGCTTGACCTTCACTGTGTCTCCCGCTCAGCCTCGGCGCGCTCTATGAGCCTCCCGCGCGCCTACGGCTCGCTCGATGAGTCTCCTCATGCGCAGGGTCACCCTCGCGGTGCCGGCCACGAGGAAGGCAACCCAGTGGGTTTGATTGTGGGTGTTACTTGTAGCGGTAGACGATCCGACCGCGCGACAGGTCGTATGGGCTGAGCTCCACGACCACCCGGTCGTCGGGCAGGATCCGGATGTAGTGCATCCGCATCTTGCCGCTGATGTGGGCGAGGACCTTGTGTCCGTTGTCAAGCTCTACCCTGAACATGGCGTTGGGGAGAGACTCGATGACGGTGCCCTCGATCTCGATGGCCCCTTCTTTCTTGGGCATGTCCTCCGCGCTTCACTGATCGGTTCGTC
>CALAED010000702.1 GCA_937891035.1 uncultured Thermomonosporaceae bacterium
GTCCGCTGTCGCTGGCCGCTCAGGGCGGTCATGCGGCCATCATCAGGCTGCTGCCCCCGCCGCTCACCGGCCACTCGGAGTCCTCGCCCAACCACACGGTCGCCGTCATCGGGCTTGCCCTGCACGTGGCCGCCGTCGTGCCGTGGGTCGGCGGGCTCGTCGTGGTCGGCTGGCATGCGCTGCGCCGCAAGGATCGGCTCGGCGTGGCCACCGCCCGGTTCAGTCGGCTCGCGCTGTGGTGCTTCGTGACCGTCGGCGCCACCGGCGTGGCCAATGCGGTATCGCGGCTCCCCAACCCGGCCGAGTTGCTGACCACCGGGTACGGCAGGCTCATCCTGGTCAAGTTCGCAGCGTTTTGCGTGCTCGGGTGGGCGGGGTGGCTGCATCGCTCCCGGACGCTGCCCGCCGTGGCCAAGGGCAGGATGCGCGCCTTCGCCCGGCTGGCCACCGTGGAAGCCGCGATCATGGCGGCCGCGGTGGGGGTCGCGGTGGCGTTGTCGCGTACCGCTCCGCCGGCCGAGGAAGCGGTCGAAGACGACGTGCGCGCGCTGCTCGGCTATGACATGCCGCCGCCGATCACCCCGGGCCGGCTGGCGTCCCTCTGGCAGTTCGACCTGTTTTGGGTCGCGTTCGTCGCCGTGCTCGGCGGCTGCTACGCCGGCGCGCTGCTGCGGTTGCGCCGGCGCGGGGACGCGTGGCCGATCGGCCGCACCGTGGCGTGGTTCTGTGGCCTCGTCACGATCGTGGTCGTCACGCTCAGCGGCGTTGGCAGGTACGCGCCGGTGCTGTTCAGCGTGCACATGGCCCAGCACATGACGCTGTCGATGCTCACCCCGATCTTCATGGTCCTCGGCGCTCCGGTCACCTTGGCGCTGCGGGCGCTGCGGCCCGCCGCGGTCAAGGGCGACCGCGGGGTACGTGAATGGCTGACCCTCGCCCTGCACAGCCGGGTGGCGCGGATCGTCGCGCATCCGCTCGTCGCGACCGTCATCTTCGTCGCGAGCACCTACGCCCTGTATTTCACCGGCCTGTTCGGCACCCTCATGCGCAGTCATCTCGGGCACATCGGGATGTCGTTGCATTTCCTGGCGGTGGGCGCGCTGTTCTTCTGGGTGCTCATCGGCGTCGACCCGGCGCCGCGCCGGCTGCCGTACGTCGGGCGGCTGCTCGTGTTGTTCGTGACGATGCCGTTCCACGCCTTCTTCGGCATCGCGCTGATGAA
This sequence comes from uncultured Thermomonosporaceae bacterium, assembly GCA_937891035.1. GTDB lineage: Bacteria > Actinomycetota > Actinomycetes > Streptosporangiales > Streptosporangiaceae > CALAED01. Next base: position 1,223 of record CALAED010000702.1, read on the forward strand.
CGCGGGCGAGCCGATCGCCCCCGACTGGTACAACGCGCTGCGGCGCCCGTGGGGCGCGTCGCTCGTCTCCGACCTCAACACCGGGGGCGCCATCGCCTGGGCCTTCGGCGAGATACCAGTGTTCATCGTGCTGCTGGCCATAGTGTTCCAATGGTTCGCCGAAGATCAGCGACTGGCCCGGCGCGGCGACCGCTCAGCGGACCGGGCGCGCGCCGCCGGCACCGACGACACCGAACTCGCTGAATACAACGCCTATCTGGCCGAGCTGGACAAACTTGATAAAAAGGGCTCGGCGCGACCGGGTCCATGAGTAGTCCACGGGACTGAAAGGCCGACGGAGGGAGCCGCGTGACCGAGTCCGACGCCAGCCAGGGACTGCCCGCCGCCTTTCTCAGTGTCGGCCCCTCGTCGTTCGTGGAACTGCTCAAGGGGCATGCGCCCGGCCTGTTGCCGGCGGCCCGCGCCGACGAGGCATCCGGGATCGCCCCGGATCTCCGGCATGGCACGACCGTGCTCGCGCTCACCTTCGCCGACGGCGTCATGATGGCCGGCGACCGGCGGGCGACCTCGGGCCACCTCATCGCCCAGCGGGACCTCGAGAAGGTCCAGCCGGCCGACCAGTATTCGATCGTCGCCTTCGCCGGGGCGGTCGGCCTGGCCGCCGACATGGTCCGGCTCTTCCAGGTCGAGCTCGAGCACTACGAGAAGATGCACGGCACCTCCCTGTCCCTTGACGGCAAGGCGCGCCGGCTCGCGACCGTGCTGCGGGAGAACCTCCCGCTGGCCATGCAGGGCCTCGCCGTCGTGCCGCTGTTCGCCGGCTACGATCTTTCGGCCGGCACCGGCCGCATCTTCTCCTTCGAGGTGGTCGGCGGGCCGTACGAGGTGCGGGACTTCCACGCCGACGGCTCTGGCTCGCCCTACGCCAGGGGCGCGTTGAAGAAGCTCTACCGGCCCGGCCTCGGCCTGCGGCAGGCCGCCGAAGTCTGCGTCGAGGCGCTCTACGACGCCGCCGACGACGATTCGGCCACCGGCGGCCCCGACCTCACCCGGGACATCTATCCCATCATCGCCACGGCCACGGCCGACGGGTACCGACGGCTGCCGGAGGAGGAGGTCCGCGACCTCACCCAGGCGATGATCGAGGCCCGCCGCGAGCATCCCGACGGTCCGACCGCGCCGCTGCGTTAGCGGCGCCCGACACCCGGCCCGGCCACCACCTGGCCGGGACTTGGCCGAGGTGCTCAGCCGCCGAAGCGCAGCGACGAGAGCCGTCAGATGCGCTCGCCCGCCGCCCGTCTTCGACGGGCTCTGGCGGGTGACCGACGAGGCCCGGCGCGCTTCGCGGTGAGCGGATTCCGCCGCGGGCGTAGACGCTGGACGCCGCCCACAGCCGGGGGCAGCGTGATCGCCATGACGGGTTTTCGGTTTGGTTTCAACAGCTTCGCGCTCCGCTCCCGACGGGACTTCGCCGAGTTCTGCCGTACGGGCGAGTCGTATGGCTACGACGTCTTCGTGGCGCCCGATCACTTGGGCGCCGCGGCGCCGTTCTCGACCGTGGTCGCCGCCGCCGCGGTCACCGAGCGGATGCGGCTCGGCACCCTCGTGCTCAACAACGGGTTCTGGAATCCGCATCTGCTCGCCAGGGAGACGGCCACCGCCGACCTGCTGACCGATGG
>CALAED010000703.1 GCA_937891035.1 uncultured Thermomonosporaceae bacterium
GCCGGGAGCCGTCCGCCGCCATGATCGCGCCGCGTTTCGGCCAGATCGTCTTGACCGCCAGCCGCTGCCCTTCCCGCAGCCTCGGGTGGATGGCGGCGGCGCTCCAGGCGACCCGCCAGCTGCGGTCGTGTTCGGCCAGCGTGAGGGCGCCGGCGTAGGTCCAGTCCCCGACGTCGCCCAGCCTGAGGGTGGCGGTGAAGGGGGCGTGGGCGCCGCGTACCGCGCCGAGCTGGAAGCGGGCCCGGGTGACGCCGAGCCCGGTGCGCAACGCGCCGAGCCGGGTGGCCAGGTCGGGCGGCCGGGTGACGGTGAGCCCGGTCATCGCCGCGTAGTCGTTGTTCTCCCAGGCGGACAGGAACGCGGCTGCGGTCGCCCGCGGGCTGCCCTTGGTGCGCAGCAGGACGTAGGTCCCGGTGCCCGCGAGGATCCCGGCCAGCGCCAGGCAGGACACCAGGATCACCGTCGAGCGTCGGGTCACGGTCCATCCCCCTCGCGGTTCACCCCGATTTCGCAGTAATCGTGGCATGAACCGGGGCACTTCATGGTCGGGAACGGCCATAATGCGGACCCGCGCCGCCGCCCCGTAGACGCGATCGTCCCGGGGCGAGCAGTGCTCGCCCCGGGACGGGACGCTTGGGCCGGTGTGGTGGTCGCCTCACGGCGAAAGGCACAACGCGGCTCCTGCCCTGGTCGAGCAAGCTAGGCCGGCCCGGCCAAGCGGTATTCCGCGAAGGCAATAGGTGCGGCCCGGGGGACACATGCCACACCGGCACCATCCAGCCTAACGGCATCGGCGGGGTGAGCTATTCCCCGACCGCCGGGCGCGTCCCGGAAAACCACGGCGACCACGGCAAATCCGACCCCTCGCTCACCATCGGTTCCCCGGATGGTCATGTGTCTCCCGCTCGTCGCCATGCCCGGCGGCTACGGCGAGATCGTATGCTTCACGCCGACGGCGCCGGACACGCCCTCACGTGCGTAGCGGGCACTGCGTGACCAGCCCGGCGTCCGGCTCCGCCGCAAGATCGCCGGCCGGCCGGTCGAGATGCCACTCGATGTGGGACAGCGGGCTCCACCAGCCCGCCAGCAGGTCGGCGAGCGGTCGGGCCCGGCCGGGCAGTCCCGGCTCGGGCACCGGTTCGGTCCACAGCGCGGCGGGGCAGTCCGCGGCCCAGCCGGCGGCGCCGCCGAGCACCTCGTCTAGATCGCTGATGAGTTCGCCGAGCGAACGCGGCGCCATCGCCTCCTGGATCATCCGTTCCCGCGCCGGATAGCCGAGCGTGTCGTCGAAGCGGCGGGGGAAGCGCGGCCGGCGCCCGTCGAAGGTGATGTCCTGGCCGGTCGCGACCGCCCGTACGGCGGCGACCTGCCAGCGGCTCCACTCGGCGAGGTGACCGATCACCGCGCGCAGCCGGGCGAGCCGGTCATCGCCGCGCGGCGTCTCGCCGCCGGGTTCAGTGCCGGCTTCGGTCTCGGCTTGGGCCGCGGTGTCGGCGACGCGCCGCCGCACGTGCCGGATGCGGTCGAGCGTCCAGGCGCGGGCCCGCGACGGCGTCCCGTCGGAGCGGCCGGCCGGGGAACGCGGGGTGGGCACGCGCAGCGCGGCGATCAGGTCGTCGAGGGCGTGTGGGCCGGCCGCGCCCTCGGTGAGGTAGGCGGCGACGATCCGATCGACGCGGAACTGCCGGGCCGCCTCGCGCAGCCGGCACCAGCCGACGAGATAGTCGCCGTAGGGCGCCATGACCAGGCCATGCGCCTCGACGTCGCGGCGGGTCTGGTCGCCGGCCTGGTCAAGGTAGGCGATCCGGACGATCCTGCGCTCGCGGACCGCCTCGGTGAGGGTGTCAAGCACATCGCCGGCCGCCACCGCGACCGGACCGGCGCGGCGTTCGGGCCGGGCGGCCTGGACCGCGTATCCGCCCGACTCATCGCGCCTGACGGGAAGGCCGCTGCGGGCCAGGACCGCGATATCTCGCTGGACGGTCCGCTCACTGACCGCCAGCCGTTCGGCGAGGGCCCGCGCCCGCAGCGACGCCGGAGCCGCGGCCCTCAGTTCGGCGGCAAGCACGAGCAGCCGTTCATCGCGGGTCACAGCTCTATCTTTACTCTGCCCTTACCGTCCGGGCCGGAGCAACACGGACTTGGCGCAAGACGGCCCGCCGACGTCGCCGGCGGCGGCCGCGGCTGTCAGCGGGCGGGGGCCGGCGCCGGAGCGGGGTCGTCGGCGATCACCGCGACAGGCCGGGCGGCCGCCACCGCCCGCTGAGCGATGAACGCGCCGACCAGCACGATCACGCCGCCGGCGATCTGCACGGTGGTGAGCCGCTCACCCAGCGCCAACCAGGCGAACACGGCCGCGGCGGCCACCTCGGGATAGGCGACGGCGGCGGTCACCGGCGCCGGGAGCCGCTGGACCACCAGCGCGCTCGTCACGTACGCGATCACCGTGCTCACCACGATGATCCAGGCGGCGACCAGCCACGCCGGGGTCGGCCGGCCGGCCAGGCTCACGTCGGTCGCCAACAGCCGCCACGGGATCGCCCAGGGCGCGGTGAGCGCCGTGAGCGCCGCCGCGCCCACGACGAACCCGGCGCCGGTCAGCACCAGGGGGTCGGTTTCGGCGTTGGTCATCCGCTTGGCGATCAGGAAGTAGGCGGCCTGGCAGGCCGCCGCGCCCAGCCCGGCGAGCAGTCCGATCCCGTCGAGCCGAAGTCCCGTCCACACCTGCACCACGCAGGCCACCCCGGCCAGGGCGACGATGACTCCGGTCACCGCCGGCCGCGCCACCGGCGCGCGGCGGACGAACCGGATCCAGGCGACCACCAGCAGCGGGCCGGTGAACTCCAGCAAGATCGCCACCCCGACCGGCAGCCGCGCGGCCGCGATGAAGTAGAACGCCTGGCAGCCCGCGACGCCGGTGAGCCCGAAAAGTACCAGCAGCGGCAGACCGCCGTCGCGGCGTGCGGCGTGAAACCACGAGAGGCCACGCAGGGCGAGCGTCACCGGCACCAAGACGAGGGCGGCGCCGGCCACCCGCAGCCACACCGCCTGGAGCGGGGTGAGACCGTCGTGGATGAGCGCCTTGGCAAACGCCCCCGAGCTGCCGAAACACACTGACGACAGCAATGCCAGGCCCAGCGCCGCCGCCTTCGCCCGCGCCGTCAAGTGCCGCTCGCCCACCGGCCATCTCCCCGTCTCACGCTCGCCGCCCCGTGGGGCCGTCCGCCCGCCGTCTCCGACTCGCACGTCATGATAATGAGTATGTGCCGGTTACGCTCCTTACATTTTCGTGTTCGACACGCGGACTACCATTCGCTGAGTGAACTGGCAGCCAGGCCCTCCGGCGGACGGGACGGCGGGAGACCTCTTCGCCCAGACCGAGGAGGCGATCCGCGCGCTCGTCGCCGCCCCGTGGTGGCGGGGCGCGCCCCCCGCCCAGCGAGCCGACGTGGTCACCTCGCACATGCTCGCCGGCGCCGGCGAATGGTGGCTGTATGGCGCCTGGGGCCGCTGGTACCGCAGCGGCCTGGACGGCAGCTGGCATCTGTGCCCGGCCCCCGCCGACCCCGCCGTCCGGCGCGCCGTGGGGATGGCCCCGCGCGGCGCGGGCAGCCCGCCGGTGCCGCCCCAGCTGATACCGGCCGGCCCCGACCTGTCCGCGGGCCGGGTCGCGCCCACCGGGTTCGTTTCCGGCCCGCCGCCCACCGCCGTCGTCGCCCGCGTGCAGCAGGCCCTGATCACCGCGCTGTCGGTCAACCCCGCCCAGTTCGCGCTGCGGGACTCGACGTTCGCGCCCGGCACCCCAAGCACGGTCGCCGCGGCATGGGGTGCGCTGCTGTGGTGCGCCGGTTCCCCGGTCGCCCTGACCGAGCACCCGCTGATCGAACTGATCGCGCCGTATCTGACCATCCCGCGCGGCGAGCTGCGCTGGATGACGGCACCCGACCTGACCCAGTTGGCCGGCTACTACTGCGAACGGCTGAGCGTGGGCGACGCCGTCGGCGCCGCCCACGTGGTGCGGGTCATCGCCGAGGTCGCCGCCGCGCTGCGCACCGACCCGGCCTTCCGGCCCGGCGCGTCTGCCCTGGACGCGATCGCGGCCGCCACCACCCAGATGATCCACTACGACATGGGCGGCGTCCGGTTCGGCGTCGGCGCCGTCGCCGAGCAGTGGCGCCGCCGCTGTCCGGCCGAGTTCGCCCCGGCCGTCATGCGCGAGGCCGCGCCCGGTGAGTTCTTCCGGCTCGCACTGTATGACCTGGAGGACACCGTCCGCGCGCTGTACCGCGGCGACGCCGGCGCCGCGCCGCCGACGTCCACCGCGAACCGGCACGCGGCGCTGGCGCTGCTCGCCGCCGACATGCAGGCCGCCCCGGCGGCGCTCGCCGCCGTCGCCCCGTGGCTGGATCCCGACGGCGCCCGCACCCTGCACGCGATCGTCGCCCAGCCGCGGCACCCGCTCCGCCGGCTGTGGCCCGCCGGTGGGCGGTTGCCCGACGCGCTGCGCGCCGCGGCCGAGACGGACGCGCCCGGCGCGGCGGG
>CALAED010000704.1 GCA_937891035.1 uncultured Thermomonosporaceae bacterium
GCCGGAAACCCGCGAGTGGATGCGCTACGAAGCCGTCGTGAACACGGCCTTCGGCACGTCCGGCGCCCACGCGATGTGCGCCTACGACCGGCACACCGCACCGCCCGGCATGCTCGCCGAGGTGCGCCGCACGCACCGGGTCCTGGTCCAGGGCGGTGGGCCGCTGCCGCGCGCCGACCACGCCGGCCCCGATCGGCCCGGCGGCGAGCCGGACCGCGAGCCGGACCGCGAGCCGCTGCCGCTGCCGCCGGTCTTCGACACCATCTCCGTCGAGTCGGCCGACCTGCACGACGTGCGCGCCTTCGTCGGCACCCGCGCCGTCCGGTACGGCCTGACGGACGACGCGCTTTCCGGGTTGCTGGTCGCGGTCACCGAGCTGGCCACGAACGCGGTCAAGCACGGAACGCCGCCGATGGCCGTCCGGCTGTGGGCCGAGGGCGGCGACCTGATCTGCGAGGTCGCCGACTGCGGCTGCTGGCGCCCGCCCCCGTCGGCCACGCTCGGGTTCGCGCCGCCCGCGTCGGCCGCGAACGGCGGCTTCGGGCTGTGGGGCGTTCGCATGCTGGCCGACAGCGTCCAGATCCGGGCCGACTGGGACGGCACGGTGGTCCGGCTGCGCATGAGGCTCACCGGGTGATGGAGCCGGATCGTCTGCTCAGCGTGTTCCGCGCCGAGGCCGCCCACATCGCCGTCTTCGCCGCCGGCCGCGACTTGGCCGCGCCGGTGCCCGCCTGCCCCGGCCTGACCGCCGGCGAGGTGGTCCGCCATCTCGGCGGCGTCTACCGCCGCGTCACCGGCTGGATCCGTTCGCAGGCCGAGCCCGCCACGTGGGACCGTGCGCCGGCCGGCGGCGCCGATCTGATCGCGTGGTTCCGGCAAGGCGTCGACGACCTCTACACGGAGCTGGCCGCGCGGGCGCCAGACGATCCGTGCGCGACATGGTGGCCCTACGACGAGACGGTGCACTTTTGGTGGCGGCGCATGGCGCACGAGACGCTGGTGCACCGCACCGACGTCGAGTCGGCCTTCGGGCCGGTCGGGCCGGTCGACCGCGACGTCGCGGCGGACGGTGTCGACGAGGTGTTGACCGCGTGGCTCGGTTACCGGCTGATGGCGCACGTGTCGCCCGAGACGCCGCCCAACCGGCGCTACCGCGGGACCGGTCAGGTGATCGGCGTGGCCGCCGGCACGCGGGTGTGGCGGGTGGAGCTGCTGGAGTCGTCGGTCGACATCTCGCCCGAGCTGCCGCACGACGCGGATGCGCTCGTCCTCGGCGGTCCCGACGACGTCTACCTGTGGCTGTGGGGCCGGCGCGGCGACGCCGCGGTCCGGATCACCGGAGACGGCACCGCCGCCACGGCCCTGCGCACCGCCCTCAACGCGGCTACCCAGTGACCTCGGGGAGGATCTTGGCGAGGGCGCGGAAGGCACGTCCGCGATGGCTGATCGCGTCCTTTTCCGCGGGCGGCATCTCCGCTGTCGTTCGGCTCTCGCCGTCGGGCACGAAGATCGGGTCGTAGCCGAAACCCCCGGTGCCGCGCGGCGCGTCGATGATCCGGCCGTCGATCCGGCCCATCGCGACCCGCCCCTCGCCGCCCGGGACCGCGACGGCGGCCGCGCAGGCGAAGTGCGCGCCGCGCCGCGCCGCCGGCACGTCGGCGAGCTGGGCGAGCAACAGCTTCAGGTTGGCCTCGTCATCGCCGTGCCGGCCCGCCCAGCGCGCGGAGAACACGCCGGGCATCCCGTTCAGCGCGTCAACGCACAGCCCGGAGTCGTCGGCGACGGCGGCCTGCCCGGTGTGCGCGGCGATGGCCCTGGCCTTGAGCAACGCGTTGCCGGCGAAGGTCAGCTCGGTCTCGGCCACTTCCGGCGCGTCGGGATAGCCGGCGAGCCCGACCACCTCGATGCCCGCCAGGATGCGCCGCAACTCCTCGATCTTCCCCGCGTTGCGGGTGGCGAGCACGACCCTCATGCGCCGCTCACTCGCCCAGTGCCGCCCGCTGCAGACGGCTGAGCTCGGCGCAGCCGTCGGCGGCGAGGGTAAGCAGCCGGTCGAGCTCGGCCCGGTCGAACGGCTGACGTTCCGCGGTGCCCTGCACCTCGACGAAACGCCCGTCGCCGGTGCACACCACGTTCATGTCGGTGGCGGCGGCGACGTCCTCCTCATAGCACAAGTCCAGCCGCGGCTCACCGTCGACGATGCCGACGCTGACCGCGGCCACCGTCGCGATCAGGGGATGACCCCTGGTCAGCTTGCGCTTGTTCATCCAGGCGACGGCGTCGGCCAGCGCGACGTACGCGCCGGTGATCGCGGCCGTCCGGGTGCCGCCGTCGGCCTGCAGCACGTCACAGTCGAGGACGACGGTGTTGTCGCCGAGCGCCTTGAAGTCGACGCACGCCCGGATCGACCGGCCGATCAGGCGGGAGATCTCCTGCGTCCGGCCGCCCAGCCTGCCCTTGACCGACTCGCGGTCGCCGCGCGTGTTGGTCGCGCGGGGCAACATCGCGTATTCGGCCGTCACCCAGCCGAGCCCGCTGTCGCGCCGCCACCGCGGCAGCGAGTCTTGGACGGAGGCGGCGCAAAGCACGCGGGTGCCGCCGAACTCGATGAGCACGGACCCTTCCGCGTGATCGAGCCAGCCGCGCTGGATGCGCACGGGCCGGAGCTGGTCGTTGGATCGATCGTCTGGGCGAGCCATAGCTGCGAGCCTAACGGGCCCTCAGCGCACCTCGTACACGGCTCCCTGCCTGGCCAGCTCGATCTTCCCCCGGAAGACCGTCTCCTTGGCCTCGGCCAGCGACTCGTGCTTGTCGTTCCACGGCACGAGGTGGGTGAGGATGAGCTTCCGCACGCCGGCGCGTGCGGCGTGTTCGCCCGCCTCGCGCGCGGTCAGGTGCAGGTCGGCCGGCAGGTTGGGCCGCTCGAGAAAGGAGGCCTCGCACAAAAACAGGTCGGCGTCCCTGGCCAGCTCGACGAGGTTGGCGCTGGCCCCGGTATCGCCGGAGTAGGCGACGACCCGCCCGTCGTATTCGATCCGGAAGCCGAACGCGTCGACGGGGTGGCACATCCTGGCCGTCGTGACCTTGAACGGCCCGATGTCTTGCGAGCCGTGCCGGAACAGCTTGAAATCGAAGATCTCCCGCATGCCCGGCTCGGGATCCAGGTCGTAGGCCCGCGCCATCCGCTCGGCCGTCCCGGCCGGGCCGTATACCGGGATCTTGGGCGGCAGCCCGTCCGGATGGTAGCGGCGGGCCACCCAGTAGCCGCACAGGTCGAGGCAGTGGTCGGCGTGCAGATGGGTCAGGCAGACCGCGTCGATTTCATAGAGCGAGCGATGCCGCTGGAGTGCCCCCAGCGCGCCGCTGCCGAGGTCGAGCAGCAAGGAGTAGCCGTCCGCCTCGACGAGATAACACGATGCCGGGCTCTCCGGCCCTGGAAAGCTGCCTGAGCAGCCGATCACGGTCACCAGCACGGCGAGTCCTCCTAGACGCTGAGGCGCCTCGTTGAGCCGGCCTCGACCGACCCGATCTCAGGCCCGAGGAAACGGCGGCCGAGTGCTGCGAAAACGGCCTGGTCGCCGGTGGCGCGGAACCGATGCACGGGAGGTGACAACGAATCCGCGCGGGCCAGGCCCTCGTCATGCAGCACACGGTAGACGTCCTTGGCTGTCTCTTCGGCACTTGAAACCAGTGTGACTCCATCACCGACGACATAGGAGATCACACCGGTAAGTAGCGGATAGTGCGTACATCCCAGGATGAGGGTGTCGCAGCCCGCGGCGCGGATCGGGTCCAGGTAGCCGGCGGCGACCTCGAGCAGTTCGTCGCTCATCGTCACGCCGCGCTCGACGAACTCCACGAAGCGCGGGCAGGCGATGCTGGTGAGCCGAATGTGCGGGGCGGCGGCGAACGCGTCTTCGTAGGACTTGCTGGTGACGGTGCGGGTGGCGCGCGCGGCACGGCGGGTGGCCGGGTTGATCACCTCGACCACGGGCACGTCGTAGCGCTCGCGAGCGTCACGCAGCACCGCGGCGCTCGCACTGTTGCAGGCGATAACAAGGAGCTTGACGTCCTCTTCCTTGACGAGGTGGTCCATGCAGTCGAGCGCGTACGCGCGCACCTGTGCGATGGGCTTGGGGCCGTACGGGTGATGCAGGGTGTCGGCTACATAATAGATCGGCTCACTAGGGAGTTGGTCGAGTACGGCGCGAGCAACGGTGAGCCCGCCGACGCCGCTGTCGAATATCCCGATGGGTGCGTCAGACATGGTTCACCAAGGTTAGGAGACGGGCCGGAACATCGCTTCGCTATGGTCGCCGTTCCGCGCGGCCGATGCGGGCGAGTTGCCGGCTCTGCGCGACGAGCCGGCCGGCCGCGTCCCACACCTCGACCTCTTCGTCGAACCACCCGTCGCTGACCAGGCGCCCGCCGCCGTGGACGGCCAGCCAGCCCGGCGCGGGCACGGCGCGCATGTGCCAGGTCAGCTCGACCGTCGGCGCCCAGCCGCCGGCGCCGGTGTTGAAGACGACGGGCGGCAGCGCGTCGACGGCGAGGGCCAGCAAGAAGCCGTCGGGCGGGTAGGGAACGCGCATCCTGAAGTAGGCCCGCATCTGCGGGGAGCCGGTGGGCTGCCCATCAAGCCAGCCCATGGTGGCCGGATCGAAACGCATGTCCACCTGGTCGGCAAAGCCGCGGTCCCGCTCGCCCGAGTCGAACGTCAGGCACTCATCGACCGGGGGCAGCCCGGTCGGCCGCTCGACGCTCCAGGCGGCGACCGCGTCGGCGTCGAGCGTTCCGGTGCTCACCTGCGCGTCCACCACAGGCTGGCCGTCTTGCGACAGGGTGACGCGGGCGGCGGCCATGGTCCGGCCCGTCTTGCGGGGCTCGACGACGATCTCGGCCGGTCCCGGCCGGGCGACCCGCAAGAAGTTCGCGCTGGTCGCCACCGGATGCCGATGGGGGGAGGCGTCGACTGCGGCGCGGAGCAGCACGGCCATC
>CALAED010000705.1 GCA_937891035.1 uncultured Thermomonosporaceae bacterium
CGGATCGCTGGGCAGTCTCGCCTTCGACTTCGAGTCGATGAACGAACTGTCCTTCTACGACCACACGCAGGACGACGGGGACGCCGGTTTTCGCCGCATCCTCGTCACCGATCCGTCCCATCCGTACATGGCGGCGTGGTGGCCGCCCGGACACCTGATCGGGTACGAGCACACCTTCACCCACGAGGTCCACGATTTGATCGAGGCGATCGCGACGGGGACCGACCCGTCCCCGTCCTTCGCCGACGGGCTGCGGGTGCAGCGCGTGCTGGCCGCCGTCGAGCGCAGCGCGGCGAACGGCAGCGGCTGGGTCGACGTGGCCGGCGCCTGATGGCGGCAACGGCGGCCGCAGGGGATTGGCCCATGCGCGTCCACGGGGTAGGGGGAGAGGAGTGGTGCCCGTGACCGCCACCCGCCCCCGTCACCGACGATCGGCCACTCGCACCCGCCGCCGAGAATCGCCAACAACCGCAATCAACTGAAGATCGGACGTCCGCCGGGGTCGGCGACCCGGCGGACGCGCGGCCGGGCCCATGGACGGCGAGGTGATGGGACCGACGCCGACGGCTCCGTCACCTCGCCTCGGCCTCCTCACCCGTCGTCCTCGCCACCCTCAGGAGCACCCGTGGCCCTCCTCACGCACGGACTACGCCGAAGAGTCGCGACGCTCGTTGGTTCGCTGCTCTGTATCCCGATGACCGCCCATTCCGCCCAAGCGAACGTCGTCCCGACCCGGCCGGTGATGGACGCACCGGGGCCCGCGTTCAAAGCGCTGGTCTTCTCCAGGACGACCGGGTTCCGGCACGACTCGATCCCGGACGGCGTCGCCGCCATCCAAAAGCTCGGCGTGGACCACGACTTCTCCGTCGCCGCCACCGAGGACGCCGCGCTGTTCACCGACGACAACCTGGCCCAGTACGACGTCGTGGTTTTCCTGTCGACGACCGGCGATCCCCTCGGCACCCAACCGGAAAAGGACGCTTTCCAGCGCTACATCCAAAGCGGCGGCGGCTTCGTGGGCATCCACGCCGCCGCGGACAGCGGTTACGACTGGCCGTGGTACGGCGGGCTCGTCGGCACGTACTTCAGGTCGCACCCGGCGATCCAGCGCGCGAGGGTCAAGGTCGAAGACTCGGCCCATCCGTCCATGCGGACGCTGCCGCGCCGCTGGACTCGTACCGACGAGTGGTACAACTACCGGTCCAACCCGCGCGGAACCGTCCGTGTGCTGGCGACCCTGGACGAAAGGTCCTACGACGTCGGCGACGACGGCATGGGTCCCGACCACCCGATCACCTGGTGCCAGGACTACGACGGGGGCCGCTCCTGGTACACCGGTCTGGGGCATACCACGGAGAGCTACACCGAGCCGGAGTTCCTGAAGATGCTGCTCGGCGGCCTGCGGACCGCGGCCGGCGTAGTCCCGGCCGACTGTTCACCCTCGACCGCCCCGCGACCATGAGGGAAGGTGAGCGACCCATGCGCATTGGTGTCTGGCTGATCGGGGCTCGCGGTTCGGTCGCCACCACAGTGGTCGCCGGGGCGGCGGCCGTCCGGGCCGGGCTCGCGCCGGCCACCGGCTGCGTCACCGAAGGCGACGACTTCGCCGCCGCCGGCCTGCCCGCGCTCGGCGACCTGGTCTTCGGCGGGCACGATCTGGCCGAGACCTGCCTGCCGAAACGGGCCGAGCAGCTGGCCAGGTCCGGCGTGCTCCCCGAACGGCTGCCCGAGCTGATCCAAGACGACCTGCTCGCCGCGGACGCCGAGATCCGCCCCGGCGCCGGCGCCGCTGGGGCCGGCCCCCGCACCCAGGCCGAGGTGGCCGCCGCGCTCGCCGCCGACATCGGCGCCTTCCGCGAGCGGCGCGCCATCGACCGGGTCGTCGTGATCAACGTCGCGTCGACCGAGCCGCCGTGCGCGCCGCACCCGGCGCACGACTCGCTGCCCGCGCTCGCCGCCGCGCTGGAGTCGGCCGGCCCGGCGGCCGGGGCGGCGGCCGGCGTACTGCCGCCCAGCTCGCTGTACGCCTACGCGGCGTTGTCCAGCGGCTGCGCCTACGTCGACTTCACGCCGTCAACCGGCGCCCGGCTGCCCGCCATCGACGAGCTTGCCCACACAAGGGGCGTGCCGTACGCGGGCAGCGACGGCAAGACGGGAGAGACGTTGGTGCGCTCGGTGCTCGCGCCGATGTTCGCCCGGCGTGCGCTGCGCGTGCGGTCGTGGTCGGGCACCAACCTGCTCGGTGGCGGCGACGGCGCCACCCTCGGCGACCCGGCGGCCGCCGCCAGCAAGAACGCATCCAAACAGCGGGTGCTCGGCGAGACGCTCGGCTATCCGATCGACGGTGAGGTCCACATCGATTACGTCGGCGACCTCGGCGACTGGAAGACCGCCTGGGATCACATCCTGTTCGACGGTTTCCTCGGGGCTCGGATGACCTTGCAGTTCACCTGGCAGGGGTGCGATTCCGCGCTGGCGGCACCGCTGGTACTCGACCTGGCCAGGCTCATGGCCAGGGCGCACGAGACCGGACGGTCCGGGGCGGTGAGCGAGCTCGCGTTCTTTTTCAAGGACCCGATCGGCACCACGGAGCACGATCTCGCGGCGCAGTACGAGACCCTGCGCACCTGGGCCGGCGCCCTATGAGCGAGCGCGCGGAGAGCGCGCTGAGCGCTGAGCGGGCAACATCGCGGGCGATCGTCGAGCTGGTGCGGGCGCCGGCGGCGTTGACCGTGCCGGGCGACGTCGTGGCCGGCGCCGCCGCGGCCGGCTGGCCCTTCGGCCCGGCGACCCCGGCGCTGGCTGCGGCGTCGGCGAGCCTCTATTGGGCGGGCATGGCGCTCAACGACTACGCCGACCGGGAGGTCGACGCCGTCGAACGACCGATGCGGCCGATCCCGTCCGGGCGGGTCACGCCGCGGTTCGCTTTCGGCCTCGCCGCCGGGCTGACGGCGGCCGGGGTCGGCCTGGCCGGCCTGGCCGGGGGCCGGCGGGCGTTCGGCGTCGCCGTGCCGCTCGCGGCCACCGTCTGGGCGTACGACCTGGTGCTCAAGGCGACGCCGGCCGGGCCGGCGGCGATGGCGGCGGCGCGCGGCCTCAACGTGCTGATGGGCGCCGGGACCGGGGCCGGCGAGATGCGGCGGGCGGCCCCGGCCGCCGCGCTGGTCGCGGCGCACACCCTGGCCGTCACCGCGCTGAGCCGCGGTGAGGTCACCGGCGCCACGCCGTGGTTGCCGCGCGCCACCCTCGCCGCCACCGGCGTCATCGGCGCGCTCGCCGCCCGCGCCGGCCGCCGCGGAACCCCGATCGAGCGACTGGCCGGGGCCGGTCTGCTGGCCGGCTACGGCGCGACGTTCGGCCGGGCCCAGCTCGCGGCCGCCCGCGATCCGCGTCCGCTGCCGGTGCGGCGGGCGGTCGGCGCCGGCATCCTCGGCCTGATGCCGCTCCAGGCCGCGCTGGCGGCGGGCGCCGGGGCACCGGCCGCCGCGCTGCCGGTGGCCGCCGCGTTCCCGCTGGCCCGGCGCCTGTCAAGGCGGGTGTCACCAACATGAGGTTCGGCTACGGGACGAACGGCTTCGCCAACCACCGGCTCGGCGACGCGCTCGCGATCATCGCGGACCTGGGCTACGACGGCGTCGCCCTCACGCTCGACCATCACCACCTCGACCCCTACGCCGGCGACATCGCCGGGCAGGTGAGCGCGCTCGCCCGGCGGCTCGGCGAACTCGGCCTCGGTGTGGTCGTCGAGACCGGCGCCCGATACCTGATGGACCCCCGGCACAAGCACGAGCCGACGCTCGTGTCGGCGGCCGGGCGGGAGCGCCGGATCGATCTGCTGGCCCGGGCGGTGCGGATCGCCGCCGACCTGGGCGCCGAGGCGGTGTCGTTCTGGAGCGGCGTACGCGGGCCCGCGGTCTCGGCCGACGAGGCGTGGCGGCGGCTGGTCGCCGGCTGCGCCGAGGTGATCGACGTCGCCGCCGGGCTCGGGGTGCGCCTCGGCTTCGAGCCGGAGCCCGGCATGGTCGTCGCCGATCTCGACGGCTACCTGCGGCTGCGCCGCGCCCTCGGCGAGCCCGAGCCGTTCGGCCTCACCCTCGACATCGGGCACTGCCGGTGCGTGGAGGACGACCCGGTGCCCGAGTGCGTACGCCGCTCGGCGACCTGGCTCGTGAACGTGCAGATCGACGACATGCGGCGCGGCGTGCACGAGCACCTGGAGTTCGGCGACGGCGAGATCGACTTCCCGCCGGTGCTGGCGGCGCTCGACGAGATCGGGTACGGCGGCCTGGTGGCGGTCGAGCTGCCCAGGCACAGCCACGCCGCCCCCGCCGTCGCTCGGCGCTCGCTCGACTTCCTGCGTGCCGCGTCCCCGGCACCGGCCGGACAACGCCTTGGGAGGTGACCGGATGACCGTTGAGACGACCATGGACGAGGTGACCGCGGCCCTGGCGCGGCACCTCACCGACGACGGCGCCGCGTGGCTGGCCGCGGCGCGGGCCCGGGTGTCCGGCGAGCCGGCCGCGATCGAGGTGCTGTTCCCCGCCGCCGGACGGCACTGCGGGCGCGGCCGGATCGAGGAACCGGCCGGCGGCTGGACCGTCGACGACGCCGCCCGTACGGTGCTGATCGCCGAGCTGCCGCTCACCGGACCCGCGCTGACCGAGACGATCGAAGGGCTGTACCGCTACGGCGACGCGGGCGAAAAGCGCGGTGTGCTGCGTGCCCTATCCGTCGTCGACCCCGTCATGAAGCTCGGCGAGTCCGGCGTGCCGCTCCTGCGGGACGCGCTGCGCACCAACGACACCCGGCTGATCGCCGCCGCGCTCGGCCCGTACGGCGCCCGGCACCTCGACGCCGCCGCCTACCGGCAAGGAGTGCTCAAGTGCCTGTTCACCGGCATCCCGCTGGCCGACATCGCGGGCCTTGACCGGCGCGTCGACGACGAGCTTGTCCGCATGATGAGCGACTTCGCCCAGGAACGCATCGCGGCCGGACGAGTCGTGCCCGACGACGTCTGGCGTTTCGTCCCCTCCCCGGAGGCATGACATGGCCATGCGCATCTTCGACCCCCACATCCACATGACCTCCCGTACCACCGACGACTACGAGGCGATGCGCGACGCCGGCGTACGGGCGATCGTCGAGCCGGCGTTTTGGCTCGGCCAGCCGCGCACCTCGGTTGGCAGCTTCGTCGACTACTTCGACGGGCTCGTCGGCTGGGAGCCGTTCCGGGCCGGGCAGTTCGGCATCCGGCACCACTGCGCGCTCGCGCTCAACCCGAAGGAGGCCAATGACCCGCGCTGCGCCGGCGTGCTCGACGTGCTGCCGCGCTACCTGGCCAAGGACGGCGTGGTCGCGGTCGGGGAGGTCGGCTACGACTCGATGACGCCGGAGGAGGACGAGGCGTTCGCTCGGCAGCTGCGAATGGCGATCGAGCACGACCTGCCGGTGCTCGTCCACACGCCGCACCGCGACAAGCACGCCGGCACGCTGCGCACGCTCGATGTCGTACGGGAGTCGGGCATCGCGCCGGAACGGGTGATCGTCGACCACCTCAACGAGCTGACGGTCCGGCCGGTGCTGGAATCGGGCTGCTGGATGGCGTTCTCCATCTACCCGGACACCAAGATGGACGAGGTGCGCATGGTGCGCATCCTGCAGGAGTACGGCACCGAACGGATGCTGGTGAACTCGGCGGCCGACTGGGGGCGCAGCGACCCGCTGAAGACGCGCGCCACGGGCGAGGCGATGCTCGCCGCCGGGTTCGGCGAGGACGACGTCGACCTCGTGTTGTGGCGCAACCCGGTCGCGTTCTTCGCGCAAAGCGGCCGCCTCGACCTGTCCGAGCAGAGCGAGGGCGACATCGACGCCGCCGCGACGTTCGAGGGCAACTCGATCCTGCGCGGCGCGCGGGCCGGTTGAGGGGAGCTGGGCAATGCGCTTTCGGCACCGCGACGGGACGCTCGTCCACCTCGCGTACTGCACCAACGTGCACCCGGCCGAAGACCTCGACGGCGTCGTCGACCAGCTCGGCCGCTACGCCGAGCCGGTCAGGGAGACGCTGGGAGCCGGCCTGCTCGGTCTCGGCCTGTGGCTGGGCCGCGACGTGGCGAAGACGCTGGCGGCCGACTCCGCGGCGATCATGCGGCTGCGCGCCGAACTGGCCGCCCGCGGCCTGGAGGTCGTGACGTTCAACGGCTTCCCTTATCAGGGTTTCCACGCCCCGGTGGTCAAGCACGCCGTCTACCGGCCGGACTGGACAGAGCCCGCCAGGCTCGCCTACACCGTCGACCTCGCCCATGTGCTGGCCCGGCTGCTGCCCGATGACGCGGCGGAGGGAAGCGTGTCGTCCCTGCCGCTGGCCTGGCGTGCCCCGTGGCCCGATGAGCGGCGGCGGCGGGTCAGGGACGCGCTCGGCGAACTCGCCGAGCGGCTCACGAAGATCCACGCGGCGGACGGCCGGGTCGTCCGGGTCGGGTTCGAGCCCGAGCCCGGCTGCGTCGTGGACACGACCGCGGACGCGGTCAGGGAGCTGGCCGGGATCGACACCGAATGGCTCGGGCTTTGCCTGGACGCCTGCCACCTGGCCGTGGCGTTCGAGGAGCCGGGGGCCGCGCTGGCCAGGCTGGCCGCCGCGGGCTTGCCGGTCGTGAAGACCCAGGCGTCGTGCGCGCTCGAGGCCGCCCGGCCCGCGGATCCGGCGGAACGGGCGGCGTTGGAGGCGGCCGCCGAGCCGCGCTTTTTGCACCAGGTGCGGGAGCGCGCGGCCGACGGTACCGTGCTGCCCGCCGACGATCTCGACGTCGCGCTGCCGGGCGGTGGCTTGGCGCTGCCGGGGGCGGGCCCGTGGCGGGTGCACTTCCACGTGCCGGTGCACGCCGACCCCGAGGCACCTCTGCGC
>CALAED010000706.1 GCA_937891035.1 uncultured Thermomonosporaceae bacterium
GACGGTCTCCTACGGCGGCCAGGGCGGCGACGCCGAGCTGTACGGCGTGTACTTCGTCGATCCCGGCCAGCACCTCGAGCACCGGCTGCTCGTCGACCACACCGTCCCGAACTGCCGCAGCCGGGTCGACTACCGCGGCGCGCTGCGGGGCGAGGGCGCGCACGCCGTATGGATCGGCGATGTGATCATCCGGGCCGAGGCCGAGGGCACCGACACCTACGAGCTGAACCGCAACCTGGTGCTCTCCGACGGCACCCGGGTCGACTCCGTGCCGAACCTGGAGATCCTCACCGGCGAGGTCGTCGGCGCCGGCCACGCCTCGGCCTCCGGCCGCATCGACGACCAGCACCTGTTCTACCTGCAGGCGCGCGGCATCCCATACGACAAGGCGCGGCGCATGGTCGTCCGCGGCTTCCTCGGCCAGCTGATCGCCAAGCTCCGGGTGCCCGAGGTGCGCGAGCAGGTCGAGGCCGCCATCGAACAGGAGCTCGACCGATGATCGAGTGTGTGACGAGGGACGGCCGCGCCCGGCGCGCGCCGCGCGCCAAGCGGGAGGTGCCGTGAGCTTCGTAAAGGTCTGCGCGCTCGGCGACATCCCCGAGGACGGCGCGCTCGGGGTCGAGATCGACGACACGCCGGTCGCGCTCGTGCGCACCGGGGGCGAGGTGTACGCGCTGCACGACGTGTGCTCGCACGCCGAGGTCGCGCTCAGCGAGGGCGACATCTACGACCACACCCTCGAATGCTGGCTGCACGGGTCCTGCTTCGACGTGCGGACCGGCAAACCCACCAATCCGCCCGCCACCGCGGCGGTGCCCACCTACCGAGTAAAGATCGAGGACGACGAGGTGTATGTCTCCCTCACGGGGTCGTCCGAGTTTGGGGAGTCATAAATGGCCACGCTCGAGATCCGCGACCTGCACGTCGCGGTCGAGGACAAGGAGATCCTGCGCGGCGTCAACCTGACCGTGGCGTCCGGCAAGACCCACGCGATCATGGGGCCCAACGGTTCCGGCAAGTCGACGCTCGCCTACGCGGTCGCCGGGCATCCGAAGTACGACGTGACCAGCGGTGAGGTGCTGCTCGACGGCGAGGACGTACTGTCCATGACGGTCGACGAGCGCGCCCGCGCCGGGCTCTTCCTGGCCATGCAATACCCGGTCGAGGTCCCCGGGGTGTCGGTGGCGAACTTCCTGCGCAGCGCCGTCACCGCCGTTCGCGGCGAGGCGCCGAAGCTGCGCGAGTTCAGCAAGGACATGCGGGCCGCGATGGACGAGTTGCAGATCGACCCGGCCTTCGCCCAGCGCAACCTCAACGAGGGCTTTTCCGGCGGCGAGAAGAAGCGACACGAGATCTTGCAGCTGGAGCTGCTCCAGCCGAAGATCGCGGTGCTCGACGAAACCGACTCCGGGCTGGACATCGACGCGCTGAAGGTCGTCGCCGCCGGCATCAACAAGTTCCGTACGGAAGAGACCGGGGTGCTGTTGATCACCCACTACACCCGGATCCTGCGCTACGTAAAACCGGACCACGTGCACGTCTTCACCGGCGGCCGGATCGTCGAGGAGGGCGGCCCGGACCTGGCCGACCAGCTCGAGGCCGAGGGCTATGAGCGGTTCGTGAAGGCGGGAGCGGCGAGTTGACGAGCGCGACCATGGGGGGCGCATCGACATGAGCTTCGATGTCGACCGAATCCGCAAGGACTTTCCGATCCTCGCGCGCACCGTCCGCGAAGACCGGCCGCTGATCTATCTGGACAGCGCCAACACCTCGCAGAAGCCACAGCAGGTCATCGACGCCATCGACGACTACTACTCCCGGCACAACGCGAACATCCATCGCGCGACGCACCAACTCGGCGAAGAGGCGACCGAGGCGTACGAAGGCGCCCGGATCAAGGTCGCCGGCTTCATCGGCACCCGCGACGAGTCCGAGGTCATCTTCACCAAGAACATCTCCGAGGGGCTCAACCTGGTCGCCTACGCCATGGGCAACGCGGCCACCTCGGGCCCGGAGGCGGAGCGGTTCCGGGTCGGCCCCGGCGACGAGATCGTCATCACCGAGATGGAGCACCACTCCAACATCGTGCCGTGGCAGCTGCTCGCCCAGCGCACCGGCGCGACCCTCAGGTGGTTCGGGGTGACCGACGACGGCCGCCTTGACCTCGATCGGATCGACGAGCTCATCACCGAGCGCACCAAGGTCGTCGCGCTGGCCCATCAGTCGAACGTCCTCGGCACGATCAACCCGGTACGTGAGGTGGCCGCCAAGGCGCACGCCGTCGGGGCGCTCGTCGTGGTCGACGGCGCCCAGGCGGTGCCGCACATGCCGGTGGACGTCCAGGATCTCGGCGTCGACTTCTACGGCTTCACCGCGCACAAGCTGTGCGGCCCGACCGGCATCGGCGTGCTGTGGGGGCGGCGCGAACTGCTCGAGATTCTGCCGCCCTTCCTCGGCGGCGGCGAGATGATCGAGACGGTCTGGATGGAGCGCTCGACGTACGCGCCGCCACCGCACAGGTTCGAGGCGGGCACCATGCCGATCGCCGAGGCCGCCGGCCTGGCCGCCGCGGTCGACTACGTGACCGGCGTCGGTCTCGACGCCGTGCGGGCGCACGAGCGCGACCTGCTCGGCCACGCGCTCGAGGCGATGGCGGAGGTGCCCGGCCTGCGC
Organism: uncultured Thermomonosporaceae bacterium; assembly: GCA_937891035.1. Lineage (GTDB taxonomy): Bacteria > Actinomycetota > Actinomycetes > Streptosporangiales > Streptosporangiaceae > CALAED01. The sequence goes on from CALAED010000706.1 coordinate 2,674, forward strand.
GTCCTCGGGCCGCTGGAGACCGCCAACCGCGGTACGGCCATCTCATTCACGCTCGACGGCGGGGACGGCCGCGAGATCCATCCCCACGACGTGAGCCAGGTGCTCGACGCCGACGGCGTGGCCGTGCGGGCCGGTCACCACTGCGCCCGGCCGCTGCACCGCAGGTTCGGCATCAACGCCAGTACGCGGGCATCCCTTTACCTCTACAACACGCGGGACGAGATCGACGCGCTCGTCGACGGCATCCGGCAGGCGCAGAAATTCTTCGGTGCCGCATGACGTTGGAGCTGTGGTGATGCAACTTCAGTCGATGTACCAGGAAATCATCCTGGACCACTACCGCAACCCCCACCACAAGGGGCTGCGCGAGCCGTACGACGCTGAAGTGCACCACGTCAATCCCACCTGCGGCGACGAGGTGACCTTGCGGGTACGGCTGGACGGCGCCGACGACGGCGCCCGGATCACCGACGTCTCCTACGACGCGATGGGCTGCTCGATCAGCCAGGCCAGCGCGTCGGTGCTGACCGACCTGATGATCGGCAAGACGGTCAAAGAGGCCATGGCGATCAGCGAGGAGTTCCGCTCGCTCATGCAGTCGCGCGGCGAGCTCCAGCCTGACGAAGAGGTGCTCGAAGACGCCGTCGCCTTCGCCGGGGTGTCGAAGTATCCCGCCCGCATCAAATGCGCCCTGTTGTCGTGGATGGCGTGGAAAGACGCCACCGCCCGAGCCCTTGGACACGGAGACGGAGACGAGCGATGAGTGAGACCACGGTCGCCGAAGACGACGTCCTCGAGGCGATGAAGGACGTCGTGGACCCCGAACTCGGCATCAACGTCGTTGACCTCGGCCTGGTGTACGGCGTGGACATCTCCAGCGAGCAGGTC
>CALAED010000707.1 GCA_937891035.1 uncultured Thermomonosporaceae bacterium
GCATGTCGTGCTTGCCGTCAATGATCACCACGTCGGGACGGGCCGGCAGCGCGTCGAGGGCGCGGGCCGCCGCCCGGCGCACCGCCTCCGTCATCCCCACATCGTCGATCTCCTCCGGGCCCGCGGCGCCGATGGCGTATCCGGCGAGCCAGCACCGCAGGACGTCGGCGAACTCGGCCCGCTGACGCTCGGTGAGCAGTTTGGAGTCGGTCAGCGGTATCGGCCGGCCGCCGGGGCCGGTCAGCGACGGCGGCGGGCTGAGATCGGTGACGGCGGCGCAGACCACGACGGGCCCCGCCCACGCGCCCCTGCCGACCTCGTCCACCCCGGCGATCCGCACGACCCGCCCGGCACGCCCAGCCGGGTCGGCCCCGCCGTTTCGGTCGGCCTGGTTGGCCCGGCCCGCCAGCGCGGCCCGCAGTTGGTGCTCGATCTCATAACCGGCGGCCGCCCGGGTCGTCCGGACGTCGCCGGCGCCGCCGCCGTCACCACTGTCACCAACGCCGTCCCCGAAGGCGCCGCCGGCCCCGACGTCGGTGCCGAACAGCGTTGGTTCGGCGGCCGCCCCCGCGTCGCTCATTTGATGCTCCGTACGAAGGTGACGATCTCGTGGCCGAGCCGCTCCCCCGCGTCCTCCTGCAGGAAGTGCCCGGCCCCTTCGATCGTCGGATGGTCGATGCCCCGCGCGCCGGGAACCAGCCGCGCCATCGGCCCGGTGATCGGGTCCTTGTCGCTGAAGGCCACGAGGAACGGCTTGTCCCATTGCTTGAGTGCGTCCCAGGCGGCCCGGTTGGCCGGTGTCTCGGGGTCGCTCGTCGTCGCCGGCACGAGCCCGGGCATCGCGCGCGGCCCCGCCTTGTAGGTTTCGTCGGGAAACGGCGCGTCATAGCCGGCCCGCACCTCATCGGGCAGGGTGGTACGACAGCCCGCCTGCACCCCGCGCGCGATGTCGAAGTCGCGCGTCGTACGCACCGTCTCGCGGAACCGCAGCCACGCCTCCGGCATGGGGAAATCGCCCGTGGGCAGCCCGGTGTTGGCGGCGACCACCCGGGCATAGCGGCCTGGTTCGGCGACGACGAGGCGTAGCCCGATGAGCCCGCCCCAGTCCTGGCCGACCAGTGTGACGTCCCGCAGGTCGAGCACGTCGGCGACCAGCGCGCGGGTCCATTCGATGTGCCGGGCGTAGGAGTGGTCGGCGATCTCCGCCGGTTTGTCGGAGCGGCCGAAGCCGATCATGTCCGGCGCGACCACCCGCATGCCCGCGTCGATGAGCACCTTGCAGACGTGCCGGTACAGAAAGGACCAGGACGGCTCACCGTGCAGCAGCAACACGACCGGGCCGGCGCCCTCGTCGAGGTAGGCCATCCGCAGCGTGCCGCCCTCGTGGTCCGGCACGTCGGCGTAGCGCGGCTCGTACGGGAAATCGGGCAGGCCGGCGAACCGCTCGTCCGGAGTCCTGAGGATGCGCATGACATCTCATCATGGCAGCGCGAACCCCCGAACGAACCGAGAAGACCGCCAGTGCGTCTCTCCCGAGAGGGACTTGCAATATCAACATCGTGCAACGTCGCGAAGATCGGAGTGGACAGCGTCCCCCACCGGCGGAATCATCCCTGGGACGGGGCCCACCCTGCCCGGACGGAAGGAATGACGGCCATGCGCGCTCGGCCGCTGTACGACATCGTCGCCCTGCTCGCCCGTATCGGCGTCGGCACCGTGTTCATCGCCCACGGCTGGCAGAAGGTTCAGGTGGGCATCACGGCGACGAGTGAACAGTTCACGGCTTGGGACGTTCCCTTCCCGACGGCCGCCGCCGTCTACGCCACGTTCGTCGAACTGCTCGGCGGCGCCGCGCTGATCCTCGGGCTCGCGTTGCCGGTCGCCGGAGTGCTGCTGTTCATCGACATGGCCGGCGCGGCCGTCTTCGTCCACGGCACGAACGGGATTTTCCTCGTCGATGAGCAGGGCGTGGCGAGGAACGGCTTTGAGCTGGCGCTCGTGCTCGGTGTCGCCGGTCTGGTGTTCGCCGTTGGCGGGGCGGGCCGGATCACGCTCGACAACCGGTTGTTCGGCCGCCGTACGGCCGTACCCGCCGGGCGGGCATCCGAGCCGGCCGACGGGCGGGCATCCGAGCCGGCCGCCGAATCGGCCGGCGCGCCACCCGCGCCGCCCGGCGGGGGCGCGGAACGGCGCGCCATCGGCTCCCGCACGGAGTCGCGGTCGCCCTCGTCCTCATCGTCGGGTTCGAGCGTCACGCCGGCCGACAGCGCCCCGGCCCGGTCCGGCACACCGGCGAAGCCGACGACGCCGGCGAAGCCCGGAAAGCCGGCCATGCCGGCCACCACGGGCGGGCCTACTGTCGCCGAGTCCGCCGCGTCACCTCGCCTCGCGGCCGACATCGTCACCGGCACGTCCCGCGACACTCTGGTCGCCGGCCGCAAGAAGCGTCGGTCCGGCGGCAAGAAGGAGCAACGCGAGGCCACTCAGCCGACCCCCAAGGGGCGCGGCGCGGGCAAGAGCGACCCGGCCGGCTGACCGAGCCCGGGCGGCGCGGCGATCGGCCGCCCGGGACTTCGTGATCTCTACGGCGCGGGACGGGCGGCAGACGGCAAGATGGAGTTCATGACGCAGCAGGCACGTATCGGAGTGACGGGGCTCGCGGTGATGGGCCGCAATCTGGCCCGCAACTTCGCCCGGCATGGACATCCGGTCGCCGTGCACAACCGCACGTCGGCACGTACGAAGGCGCTGGTGGCCGAGTTCGGTGACGAAGGCACCTTCCTGCCCGCCGAGACCCCAGAGCAGTTCGTCGCCGCCCTCGAACGCCCGCGCCGGCTGATGGTGATGGTCAAGGCGGGCGCGCCGACGGACGCGGTGATCGATGAGTTCGCGCCGCTCCTCGAGCCCGGCGACATGATCATCGATGGCGGCAACGCCCACTTCGCCGACACCCGGCGCAGGGACGCGGCGCTGCGGGAACGCGGCCTGCACTTCGTCGGCACCGGCGTCTCGGGCGGCGAGGAGGGCGCGCTGCACGGACCGAGCATCATGCCCGGCGGCTCACCGGAGTCCTACACCGCGCTCGGCCCGCTGCTCGAAGACATCGCCGCCAAGGTCGACGGCACCCCCTGCTGCACCCACGTCGGCCCGGACGGCGCCGGCCACTTCGTGAAGATGGTGCACAACGGCATCGAGTACGCCGACATGCAGCTGATCGCCGAGGCTTACGACCTGCTTCGGCACGCCGCCGGGCTCGGTCCGGCCGAGATCGCGCAGGTGTTCCGCGAATGGAACGAAAGACGCCTCGACTCGTACCTCATCGAGATCACCGCCGAGGTGCTCGCGCACGCCGACGCCGCCACCGGAGAGCCGTTCGTCGACGTCGTCCTTGACCAGGCCGAACAGAAGGGCACCGGCCGCTGGACGGTGCAGACCGCGCTCGACCTCGGGGTCCCGGTCTCCGGAATCGCCGAGGCGGTCTTCGCCCGCTCGCTGTCCGGCGCCGCCGATCTGCGCCGGGCCACCCGCGGACTGCCGGGCCCCGGCCCGGGCATGGCGGGGGCC
>CALAED010000708.1 GCA_937891035.1 uncultured Thermomonosporaceae bacterium
GGCCTCAACCCCGCGGTGCAGCGGCTCCAGCAGTTCGGCATGTCCAGGCGCTGGGCGGTGGCCCTCGTCTTCTTCGGCCTGGTGCTGTTCTTCGCCGGGTTCATCGCCGCGATGGTGCCGCCGCTGACGCAGCAGATCACCGGCTTCATCGACAACCTCCCGAGGTACATCGCCCAGCTGCAGAGCAACCCGCGCATCGCCGACCTCGACCAGCGGTTCCAGCTCCTGGAAAAAGGCCAGCAGGCGATCAACGACCCGAACTTCCAAAAGAATCTCGCCAACCGGGCCGTCGGGCTCGGCAAGGTGGCGATCAGCGGCATTTTCAGCGCGCTGACCATTTTGATCCTGACGCTGTACTTCCTGAGCTCGCTGCCGCAGATCAAGGCGCTGTTCTACCGGCTGACCCCGCGTTCGCGCCGGGCCAGGGTGGCGCTGCTGGGCGATGAGATCCTCGCCCGGATCGGCGGCTACGTCGGCGGCCAGCTCACCGTCTCCATCATCGCGGGCGTCAGCTCGTACACCTTCCTGGAGATCGCCCGTATCCCGTACGCGCTGGCGCTGGCGCTGATCGTCATGATCACCGACCTCATCCCGCTGATCGGCGCCTCCATCGGGGCGGTGCTGGTGACGCTGGTCGGCTTCCTCACCGGCGTGCCAGAGGGCATCGCGTGCGCGGCCTTCTTCCTCGTCTACCAGCAGGTCGAGAACTATCTGATCGCGCCACGCGTGATGAAGCGATCGGTCGACGTGCAGCCCGCCGTCACCATCGTGGCCGCGCTCATCGGCGGCACGCTCCTCGGGGTCGTCGGCGCGCTGCTCGCCATCCCGGCCGCCGCGGCGATCTCGCTCATCGTCCGCGAGGTCGTGCTGCCGCGCCAGGAACAGACCTAGTACGTACGTACGCACATACTCACGACTGGGACATGCGCGCGAGCGCGGTGACGAACTCGGCGACGGCCTGGTTGAACAGGTCCGGCTGCTCGACCGCCGTGAGGTGGCCGCAGCGCGGAATCACCAGCAACTCGGCGTTGGGCAGCGCCTCGACCATCGCGCGGGCGTCGGCCTCGGTGGCCATTTCGTCCTCGCTGCCCGCGATCACCAACGCCGGCACCCTGATCGAGCTCAGCGTCGCCGCGTCGTCCGTCCTGGCCGCCATGGCCCGCTGCGCCCACGCCGCCGCCTTCGCCGGGGTCGACTGCACCAAACCGCGCACCCGCCCGTACACGAGGGCGCGCTGCCGGAACGTCGTCGGCCCGACGAGCTGCGGCAGCACCTCCTCGGTCAGCACGTCCACCGAGTCCTCGGCCTCGATGCGTTCGGCCATGGCACGCCGGCGTGCCGCCCGCTCCGGCGTATCGGCGCTCGCCCGCGTGTTGGCCAACACCAGGCCCAACACCCGCTCCGGATGCCGGCGGCACAACGCCATCGCCACGTACCCGCCCATCGCCAATCCGCCGATGACCGCCCGATCGATCCCCTTGGACCGCAGCAAAGCGGCGACGTCATCGGCCATGACTTCGATCGACGGCTCGTCTCCGCCCAGCACCGAGCCACCGAACCCGCGCAAATCCGGGGTGATCACCCTGAACCGTTTGGCGAGATCCTCCCGTTGCGCCAGCCACATCGCGGAGGACAGCGGATAAGCATGCAACAGCACGAGCGGAGTCCCCTCCCCGACATCTCTGGCATACAACGGCACAGTCATGAACACACCCTTCGGGGGGTCAATTCGACGGTTAGGCCATACTGGCGTGCTTAGGTCCTTGCGCCGAGATAGTGGCCGTCTTCGGCCGAAAAGGTTGACTAGTCACCCGTCCCACGAGGTTGGAAGTGGGTAGGCCGCCGGGGCGACGCGCTTCACGATCTCGTCGCAGACGATTCGGACGTACGGCTCGCCTACCCACAGGTGCTTCGCCTTGTCCACCGCGATGACCTCTGCCTGCGGCACCCGCTTGAATCGCGCGTGGGCCTCGGGTGGCCGAAGGTAGTCATCCAGCTCCGGCACCAACGCGACCACGGGTCGGCCGTCGGCCCCCCACGCGTCCAAATCAGCGTCGGTCGCGCGACGCAACGGCGGTGATAGCAGGATCGCGCCCTCGACCACCGGGTCGAGTCCCCACTTGAGCGCCAACTCGGTGCCGAACGACCAGCCGAGCAGCCACACCCGCGGCAGGTTGTGATACTCCGTGAACTCCAGCGCCGCCGCCACGTCGTAGCGCTCCGTCTCACCCTCGCCGAACGAGCCCTCACTGGTGCCACGGGCCGAGGACGCGCCCCGCGTGTTGAACCGCAGCACGGCGAGGCCGGCCAGCGCGGGCAGCCGATAGGCCGCCTTCCGCAGGACGTGGCTGTCCATCATCCCCTCGGCGGTCGGCAGGGGATGCAGGCAGACGAGGGTGGCGACGGGCGGCCGGTCCGCCGGCACGGCCAACTCGCCGACCAAGGTCAGTCCGTCCTCCGTGTGCAACTCGATCTCGCTGCGCCGTGCCGGCAGCACCGTGCTCGCCCGGATCTCCATCTCACTCCTCAATAGCGCGGCGCGCCGCGCGAGCGCCGCACGCGCGGCGCCCGGCGTGCCCGCGCCCGCCAGCACGACGAGTGCCAGTGCCGTCGATCGTCGGCGCCCGGCCACTCCGCGGACCACGCGACCAGATGAGCCACGCCCACCGGGATCTCCTGGTCACAGCCGGGACACCAATACGCCTTCGTCGCGTTCGCCGCCGGGACCGCCCGTACGACCCAGTCCCCGTCGCTACCCGGCTCGGTGCGTTCTAGACCTGGCGCCGGCTGCGGGCCCGTCGGCGCCGCGGCACCGCCCTGCCGCCGGTTCCTCCGCGGACTCACACGGTCAGCCTACGAGGTCGGCCGACGGGGCCGTCGCCGGGTCGCCCGGCCGCGGGAACGGCACCGTGTGAGCGGTTGCCGACACCGCCATGAGCTCGGTGGCCGGGTGGGCTGGTCAGCGACTCGGTCGCGCTACCGCGGTGCGCGTGGGTGGCGGGGTCAGCGATTTCGCTGATGCGCGCGCATGGCGCGCATCACGACGGGGAGTTCGCGGGCGCGCCGCATGATGCGCTGCTCCGCCGGCGACTGGGGCGAGCCCGCCGGGCGACCGTGTTTGGCGCGTACCAGGGCCGCCCTGTCCTCGATCGACAGGTACGGGCAGTTGTCGCACAGCCGGCCGAATCGGTCATCGAGCAGGAACGTGATGCAGCAGTGCCGGCGGGTCTGGACCGCCTTCGGGTGGTCGTCGCCGGCGACCGGGGTCCATTCGATCTTGCCCAGGAGCGGGTTGGGCCCGGGGAGGCCGGGCAGCGTCGCCGCGCCGAGCAGCGCGCGGCGGTCGGCCACGTACGGACGGGCGGCCACCGCGTCGAGGTGCGCTTCGGCGAGGTCGGAGATGAGGCCGGCCCATTCGGCGGCGCTCGACCAGAGCAGGTGCGGTGCGACGGGGACGATGTCGAGCGCCAGCGCGTAGACCGGGGCAAGGTGATCGGCGTACAGCCGCCGCCAGACGTAGTCGCGCAGGACGGCCACGGTCGGGACGACCGGGCCGCCGACCGGCCAGGGAGTCGGCCGCTCCGCGCACCGCACGACCTCGTCCGGGCCGTCGGCACCGTCGAGCAGCAGCCGGTATTGGCCGTTCGGCCGGATGACGGCCGCGCACCGGGCGGGAGAAACATCGAGGCCGATGCCGTTCGCCAGCCCGACGAGGGTCGCCGCGGACAGCAACGAGGCATAGCGCCGGCTGAACCGGGAGGCGGCGATGCGCATGTGTTTGCCGGCGTCGTCGCCGGGCCGAAGATCCCGCCCGCGCAGCGCCGGGACGGTCTGCGCGATCGCCCAACGCAGGTGGTCGCGGTCAAAGAAGCGCGTGGCCGGAATCAGGGTGTCATCCGGGCCGGGGGCGAGCACGAACCCGCCCCGGGTGTAGCCGAACTCGTCGAGCCGCCGGGCCAACCCGGCCCGCCACGAAGCGCGCCGGCCGCCTGGCACGGGACTCGACATGGGCACCTCCTCGCCGGTGCCGCTACCTCGAAGCGGTGCCGACGCGCCGGGCCACCCGCGCTCGATGGGTCCTGAGCCCATGCCGGGGAGCGGGCCGGCGCCGGCGGGGCGTCATTCTGGGCCGACGGGCACGGAATCCGGCACGCTTATCTCGTTGACCAGCTCCAAGGCCTTGCTGCGGGCCTCGTCGAGCGCCTCTTTGCCCAACTCCGTGATGCGGTAGTACTTCCGGACTTTGCCATCGACCACTTGTTCCTCGCGGGCCAGGAACCCGGCCGCTTCGAGGTTGTGCAACAACGGATAGAGGGTCCCCCAGGATAGGTGGTAGCCGTGCTCTTCGAGTTCAGCCGAGATCCCCGCGCCATAAATCGCTTCTTGGGCGGCATGGTAGAGCACGTGGATCTTCACGAAGCCGAGCAGCAAGTCACGTTGCAGCTTGGACTTCTCCAGTGGCGCCGATTTTTTATTCTGTTGCCCAGCCATCGTCACCTTTCACAGTAGGGCAGGAAACGCTCGGTATCGTAGGTGCGGCGAGGTCGGTTATCGCATACGACAAAAAGTGGTCGCGGTCGCCGGTATTCTTGACGGCATTCTTGCGCTGACCGGCGGCTGGACTCAACTGGTGCTCGAACAGCCCGTTCGCGTCGGTGTTTTCCCGTCGGAAATCGGCGGCTGCGGGGAGAGCCGCCTGGCCGGCGGACGAGCTGGCTCCATGCCGAAAGTGCGGAGCGAGGTTCTTGCCGCCCTCACCCTGCTTGGCACCTCGGGCAATGGTGGGAACCACTTTCTTTCCAGTGCAGTCCCGATAGAGCATGTCGGCCGGCCCGCACAGAACCGGTGCGCGTTCTGGAGGCCCGGTCCCGAGGAGGCCTACCGCAGTGTACCACCGCACTGCCCGATTTCATGATGGAGGCTTGACAACGAGCGGATCCTTATCGATTCGTCCCCGCCGTGAGGACGAGCGCCGACCGCACCGGCCCCGACGAATTGAGCGGGTGCGGAAATGCCGTAGGCGGAGTCGGCAGGGCCGACGATCGGCCGCTCCGACCGGCCATCCGGGGAGGGTGCGCGCATTATCCGCGAGTTGCGCCGCGGCGCCGTCTTCGATGGTGCCGGAAAGTCGCGAGATGCGCTCCTTTTGCCGGCCGATATGCCCCGAGCCTGGGAACGATCGGAATCGGTCGCGTATCCGCCCCGTCGTGGCCACCCGGCGCCGGGTCTGGTCGAAGGCGCGGGGCGGTTCCGGGGCCGACTCATCTGATAAAGGCGGATATATCCGGACTCGTAGTGCTGCCGGCCGGCCCAGGCTCTGTCACGCTTAGTCGCTTCTTGACGATGTCCTCCGTCACCGGCGGCGCCCGCCCAAGGGGCCCCGCCGGCCGCCCCGACGCACCCGCGTCAGCCGCCGAACGCGGTGATCAGCGCGCCGCCGGCCGCGGTCAGGCCGACCACGAGCCAGACCGGCAGCTTGGCCATGACGAGCAGCCAGAAGGCGGCGAGCACCAACGCGAAGTCGTACGGGCGATGCACGGTGCCGGTCCACAGCGGGTCGTAGAGGGCGGCGAGCAGGATGCCGACCACGGCCGCGTTCACGCCGCGCAGGCAGGCTCGTACGTGAGGGCGGTTGCGGATCGCGCCCAGGGAGGGCAGCGTGGCGAGGACGATCAGGAACGACGGCAAAAAGATTCCGACGAGCGCGATGGCCGCGCCGAGAACGCCGTTCGGCCACGGTTGCTCGGCCGCGCCGACGTACGCCGAGAACGTGAACAACGGGCCCGGCATCGCCTGCGCGGCGCCGTACCCGGCGAGGAACTGCGACGAGCTGAGCCAGCCGGTCGCCACGACCTCGCCCTGCAAGAGGGGCAGCACGACGGTGCCGCCGCCGAACACCAGCGCACCCGCCCGGTAGGTGCTGTCGAAGAGCGCGACCGCGTGGCTGCCGGTCGCGTGCCGCAGCAGTGGCAGCGCGATGAGCAGGCCGAAGAACAGGACGGTCGCGGCGACGGCGGTGCGCTTGCCGAACCCGATGGGCAGGTGCGCGGAACCCTCCGGCGCCCTGTCAGGACCGAGGAAATAGCCGAC
>CALAED010000709.1 GCA_937891035.1 uncultured Thermomonosporaceae bacterium
GCCACCCGCGACAACCGCGCCAACCGCGCCACCCGCGACAACCGCGCCAACCGCGACGACCGCGCCACCCGCGACAACCGCGCCACCCGCGACAACCGCGCCACCCGCGACGACCGCGCCACCCGCGACGACCCCAACGGCCGCAACGACCGCGACGACCGTGGCGGCCCTGGCGCTAGCGGTTGGGATCGTCTTCACGCCGGGGCTGGCGGGCCACGCCAGCGTAAGCGGCACGGGTGCCGTGATCGCGGACGCCGCGCACGTGCAGGCGGCGGCCGTCTGGACCGGCGGGCTGGCGTTCCTGGTGTTGGGGTTGGTGCTGACCCGGAGCAGGCGATGGGAGCTGGCGGCTACCAGCGTGCCGCGCTTTTCGACCACGGCCGTCGTCTCGGTGGCGATTCTGATCGCGGCCGGCGCGATCAACGGATATCTCCAGGTGCGCGCCTGGCGCGGACTGTGGGAGACCGAGTACGGGATTCTGCTGCTGGTCAAAATCGGGCTGGTCCTGCCGCTGCTCGCCATGGGCGCGTACAACAACCGCTACGCGGTGCCCCGTCTCCGCGCCCAGATCGCCTCGCGCGTGGAGCGAGTCCGCTTCCTGCGCCTCGCGGGCGCCGAGCTTGCGGTCATGGTGGCGGTCGTGGGGGTCACCGCCGCGCTCGTCAATGCCCCGCCGGCCCGCACCGAGATCGAGATGCACGAAGCCTCCGAAACCGAGCTGGAGCTCGGCCCGTTCATGGCGCACATGGAGATCATGCCCGCCGCTGTTGGGCGCAACGAGATCCACCTCACGTTCGAAAAGGGCCGACCGGAAGAGGTCAACCTGTCGGCCCGACTGGATGCACAGGACATCGGCCCGCTGCGCTACCGGGCCCGCCGTGGGATGGAGCCCGGCGCCTACGTGGTCAGGCGAGTCAACCTGTCGCCCGCCGGCGAATGGGAGCTCCGGATCGACGCCCGGCGCGGCGAGTTCGACCTCTACAGCGACACCGTCCACATCGACATCGGGGGAGGTATGAGCGGGTGAACACTCGCGGTTCCCGCAGCGACCGCCCCATCTCATTCGAAAAGGAGCACTGAACGTGAAGATCCGCAGCTACATCCTCGGCGCCGCGCTCGTCGCGGTACTTGCGCTTGCGCCGACGGCCTTCGCCCATGTGACGTTGCAGCCCGAGGAGGCGCCGGCGGGTGGTTTCACCCGTCTTGACGTGCGCGTGCCGAACGAGCGCGACAACGCCGACACGACCAAGGTTGACGTGCAGTTCCCACCCGGCTTCCTGTCCGTGTCCACCGAGCCCGTCCAGGGCTGGGACGCGAAGGTGACCATGCGCCAGCTGGACAAGCCGGTCGAGCAGTTCGGGGAGCAGGTAACCGAAGAGGTCGGGCGCATCACCTTCACCGGCGGCACCATCGGCCCCGGTCAGTTCCAGGACTTCGGCCTCTCGCTCGCGGTTCCCGACAAGCCCGGCACGGCGGTGGCCTTCAAGGCGATCCAGACGTACAGCAACGGGGAGGTCGTCCGCTGGATCGGGCCGCCCGACTCCGAGGAGCCTGCGCCGCAGGTCAAGCTGACGGCCGCCGAGGCCGAGGGCGGCGCCGCCGCCGAGCCCGCCGCGGCGCAGCCGGCCGCGGACGGCGACGACGACGGCGGCAGCGACACGCTCGCCATCATCGCGCTGATAGTCGGCATCGCCGGCCTCGCCGCCGGCCTCGCCGCGCTCTTCCTGCGCCGCGGAGCCCGGGTCGGAGCCACGTAGGCCCTGGAGGTCTGGTTTGGTCCCAGTCGGCGGGGGGTAGGGAGTAGATCGGCTCTGTCTAGGACCTCAGGACATTCAAGCTTGCGGGGGATCCCGCAGCACGCAAGGGAGCCGGGCGCGCACGCCCCGGCCTCTTGCCCGAAGCCCGCGGGGGGCCCAGGCCATTCAACACTCATCTTGTGGAGGAGGAGGCAGGCATGAGATCTGCGTTCCGTTTAGTCGTAGGGGTCGTAGCCGTAGCACTGACCCTGGCGGTGCTACCCAGCGCGGCAGGTGCACAAGCGACTGCCGACCAGAGCAGCCGGATGACCGAGCTGTTCACATCGCCGAATCAGGCGACCAACTCCGATTTCGCGTTCTGGGGGGACCACGCGTTCAGCGGCTACTACACCGGCGATGCCGGGTTCCCCGCCGGTACCGGGCCCCGCGGGGGCTTCAGGATCTTCGATGTCTCGGATCCGGCCAACCCGGACCTGATCCGGGACTTCAAATGCGACGGGCTCCAAAACGACCCGTTCGTCTGGGACACCGACGACAACGGGGTCGCGGACCTCATGCTGCTTGCGGTGGACCGCACCATGGAGCGACCGGAATGTGGCGCTCGGCGGTCGATGACCACCGGCCCAACCGGCACCCCAGTTGCCTTCCACGCGGATCCCAATGGCTGGGAGGGCGTCCGGGTCTTCACGATGAGCGACAACCCGAAGCGCCCCTTCAGGTCGATCGAGCAGGTCGCCGCGGTGTACAACGACTGCGGCGCCCACACGATCACCGGGTGGACCGGGAACGCCCACGAGAAGAACGGCGAGCTGATCGTGTACGTGTCGTCGTACCCGCTGAACCCGGGTCCGACCTGCGGTGTGGGTCCGGCCAGCGGTCCGACCAGCCCGCCAATCCCGGCACATCAGAACGTCACCAACCCGTATGACGGCGACAAGGTCGTCAACGACCCGCTGCACAAGCAGATCCAGGTCGTGAGGGTGCCGCTGGACAACCCGGAGGAGAGCGAGGAGATCGCGGCTCCGGAGGTCGTCTATCCGGGCGATCCAGACGGAATTCAGGACTGGCAGGAGAAGGGGATTGCCGCCACGCTCGAGGATGGGGCTGTTGCCTGCCACGACATCGTGACCCACATGGAGCACAACATCGCCGGCGCGGCCTGCGCCGAGCAGGGCCAGGTGTGGGAGATCGATCCCGCGACCGGCATCCCTAACACCGAGGACCCGATGGTCGTCGGTGACGACGAGGTCAGCTCGGGCGGAGGTGGTCCCGGCATCGACTTCGTCATCCCCGGAGCGGTCGACTTCTTCCACTCGGTGATGTTCGACAACCAAGGCGACGTCGTGAACTGGGTGGACGAGTCCTTCGGAACCGGCTGCCCGCCGACGACGACGTATCAGTCCAGGCCGTGGAATCCCGCCGGCGGGACTCACAAGACCGGGAAGATGTTCTTCTCCAGCATGGAGGGCGAATTCCTGAGCGAGTTCCATGTGGGCGATCTGCGGCCCAATACCAATGCGGGCGAGTACTGCTCGGCGCACATGGGGATGACGATCACGGGAATCGAGGAGGACATCCTCGTGAACGCGTGGTACACCGGTGGCGTCGACGTGATCGACTTCACCGATCCCGAGAATCTGGAGGAGATCGCGTATTACGATCCGGTGCAGAACTCGGGCACCTGGTCCGCGTACCCGTACACGGGTCCGCTGTTCAAGCGCGGTAAGGGTGTGCCCGTCTACGCGTCTGACGGTGTCACGAACAACGCCCTCGCGGAGGGCATGGTCGTGTACCGGGCGGAGGTCGAGCAGCCGCGTCGCCGCAACCTCGTGCCCCATCTGAACCCGCAGACGATGGACCACGAGATGGTGATGCGCGGCGGTGGCAACGACGATGACGACGACGACCGCGGCAAGGGCAAGGGCCGCGGCGACGACGATTAACGCCGCCCGGCGCCTTCGGTAACAGCGCGACGCCGGTCCCTCGGGGCCGGCGTCGCTCTTTCCGGCACCTCGCCGACTGAGGCGGGGAAGATCCGGGAAACCTCATTCCCGAACAACTTCGGGCGGGCAGGGGGCGTCTTCTGTCTTCCTCGTCGCCCGACACGAGAGAGGAGTGTGATGCGTTCCATCAGGGCAGTAGCTGCGGTGGCGATTCTCGCGGCGGTCGCGCTCGCGACCGGCATCGGAGCGGCGCTCGCGACCGGCGACGACGAGCGGTCGGGGCGGCGGGCGACGGCGGTCCTCCATGACGCGGCCGGACAGCGAGTGGGCGTGGCCGTCTTCAAGGAGCGGCACGGCAAGGTGACGGTAAGCGCTGCGGTCTCGCGCCTCGAGCCCGAGTTCCACGGCTTCCATGTACACGCGGTCGGCGAGTGCGTGCCGCCCTTCACCACGGCCGGCGGACACTACAACCCCAGCGGCGTGTCGCACGGGGACCACGCGGGTGACCTGCCGTCCCTGCTGGTCAACGAAGACGGCACCGGCCAGTTGCAGTTCACTACCGACCGCTTCTCGATCGGCGACCTCTTCGATGCCGACGGGAGCGCGCTGATCGTGCACACGGGTCGCGACAACTACGCGAACATCCCGAGCCGCTACCACTCGCACACGTACGACACGTTCGGCCCCGACACCGACACGCTGGCAACCGGCGACGCGGGCGCTCGCGCGGCCTGCGGCGTCGTCGAGATGAACAGAGGGGACGACGACTAGCGTCGCTCGGCGCCTCTACTAGCAGCGCGACGCCGGCCCGTCGGGGCCGGCGTCGCCTTCTTAGCTGCTCACCGCCGAACTGGCGCCGGCAGGCAGCCCGGATGCACCCGCACCCCCGCGAGGCGCATCGACTCGTCCCCAAGCGGGCCACCGCAGGCCGGACAGGTGGAGCTCGAACCGGGGCGTCGTGCGATCGACGACGCACGGGTGCGCATCAGCACCTCTAGCTGGTGAACCTCCTCCCAGGAAAGGCGCGCGCTCAGCGGCTCGACGGCATGTTCCCCCATCCGGCTTCCTCCCGCCATTTGATCGAGGCGCGATCCCCCGTGTCGCTCCCTCAGCGGGCACTACCCAATTGGTACAAAGGTAAAACGTTTTCCCCGGCGTGGGATGGCGGGCGCGCCGGACCAGATCGGCGACTCCGGCTGGGTCTCGGCGGCCACCCGGTAGGCTCGCTGCGCGGGCGGCACCCGACGCACACATGGGCAGCCAGACAACCTCCATTCCGGCCCTGCTCGAGCGCGAAAGCGAGCTGGAGGAGCTGGCGAGGGCGGTGGCCGGCGCGCGCGAGGGGGCCGGTCGCGTCGTGCTCGTCGAGGTCCCGCCGGAGTAGGCAAGAGCCGGCTTCTGGCGAACGTGCGCGCATCCGCCCGTGAGGCGGGTCTGCAGGTGCTCGAGGCGCGCGGCGC
>CALAED010000710.1 GCA_937891035.1 uncultured Thermomonosporaceae bacterium
AGACTCACCTCCCTCCTTGCTCCCATCGTCCCTGACATGCGCATCCGCTGGGAACAGTGGATACCACGACGGGGTGGCAAGCAGTTTCGGGCGGTGCCGACGCCTGGAAGAGTCGTCGTACAGCATCCTGATGCTGGCCGCAATCTGTGCCTATGTGCGTGAACGCCGGACATGGGACGACGTGCTGGACCAGAAACCGCCGGAGCGCCCTGAGCCGCGGCAAGTGCGATAATCGGCGGCCAGGACAGGCGCGCTCAGGCATGTGGGGGGACCCGTAACCTCGCAAGGCTTCTCGGCAGTTGGCGAGGATTTAGAGCCGCCCGGCGAGCGCCCGTCCGCCGCCGACACCATGGCCTATGCTGCCGTCGCCCGCATCCCCTGAGAGGACATCGGCGGGTCAGAAAGGTCAGTGCCCCCTCCTGCCGGTAGTCGTCCACTATCGTGGCCACCTCCGCTGGCACGGGAACTGATTCACACACCTGCCGCTGGAAGGCATGCGGTTGTTCGCGTTCCTCGTCGGAGGTCGTCGGGCGCGGATCCTCCCGAACTTGCCGCCGATCCGAATCCGGGCGTACTGGCCGCCAGCCACCGGAGATCGTCAGGTCGCAGTATGGACCGCCTGGGCGGCGGGCTTCCGAACTCCGCCGGCGCGTCTAGGCGTCCGATCGCTCCCGTACCGTGGCGTCCGTGCGACTGGCGACCTTCAACGTCATGCACGGGCGCTCGCCGTCCGACGGAGTGGCCGACCTGTCCCGGCTGCGCGAGGCCGTCGCCGCGCTCGGCGCGGACGTGCTGGGGCTACAGGAAGTTGACCGCGGACAGCCCCGTTCGAACGGCCATGACCTGACCGCGGAGGCGGCCGCGGCGATGGGCGGCGAGGGCCGCTTCGCGCCAGCGATGATGGGCACGCCGGGTGAGCGCTGGCGGCCGGCCGACGGTGGCGGCGGCGCAGCGCCCTCCGACGAGCCCGCATACGGGATCGCGCTGATCAGCCGGCTGCCGGTACGCCGCTGGGCGGTGGCTCGACTGCCATCCGTACCGGTCAGGGCTCCGATTCTCGTCGCCGGCCCGCCCCGTCGCGTGGTTTGGCTGCCGGATGAGCCGCGAGTGCTGCTTGCCGCAGTGCTCGATACCCCGGGGCGGCCCACTGAGCGTCGCGACCACGCACCTGTCTTTCGTGCCCGGCTGGAACGGCGCGCAGCTGCGCCTGGCCGTACGGGCGCTGCGCTCGCTGCCCGCCCCGCGCGTCCTGCTCGGCGATCTGAACCTGCCCGGCCCGCTGCCGCGATCGCTGACCGGCTGGCGTCGCCTGGGCGCGTTGCCCACCTATCCCGCAGACAAACCGCGAGTCCAGCTCGACCATGTGCTCGCGCACAGCCGCCGCCCGCCCCACGTGGTGGCCGCCTACGCCCCGGCGGTGCCCATCTCCGACCATCGGCCCCTCATAGTCGACCTCGCAGAGATGAGCGGCCGGGTCCTTTGAGCCGTTTCGATCTTGCAAAGTCTCCGAGTTTGTTGCTGAACTGATCTTGGTCGGGGTGTCGTCGCCAGGGTCGCGTGGAGCCGATTCCGCCGGGCATCGTGTCGATCTCCGACTGGCACAACGACGACCCGTCCCGCGAGCGTACGTCCGCCGCCGACGCCAGGGGCCATGCCGCCGTCGCCCACATCTCGTGAGCAATATCGAAGCGCCGGCTGGGGGCTCTTACCTGCGGGCCATCGGGGTGGGTGGCGCCTGTCCGCGTGTGGTCGCGGGCGGCGAACTCTTCGGCCCAGGGGCCAGTGCGGTCGCCGATCGCTCACCCTCGCATGTCGTACGAGAGCGTGCCGCGGGCGAACGTAGCCAGGATCCGCTGATGGGTCTGTCGAGGTAGGGAGCGGGTCCCCGGTTCTCCGAAGGGTGTTCCTTGCCGGGGCGGGGCGGTGGACAACAGCTCGTCGAGGCCGGCTCGGGCTACCAGGAGCAGCCCGTGCGTCGCACGTGTACAGGTGACCGCGAGTCGCCCGAAAGCGGAATTGAAATCATCGAGTCTGCTGGCGCCTGAGAGCGGATGCAACGCGACGGTGATGGCGTTGGTCTGCCCTTGCCATGAATCGACGGTCGACGCGACGAGAACTCCCTCGGCGAGCGCGTGTTTCTCGACCAGCCGCTCGACCATATCGGTGGCATCGTCGACGGCTTGGTTACGGGTCGCGAGGACGACGATCAGCGGGTCACTCGTTGATTCCTTGGAGGTTGTCTCGGTGACGTCGTTCGGTACGCCGCGGTCGTCGTAACGCCGTGATGTGATGGCAAAGCCCGCAGCGAGCAGGTCGTCGAGTAGGGTCTCGATGACGCCCAGCAGCGGTTGGTCGACGTCCGGCGCCTCGGGATCCTCGAGACCGTCGACCTCTAGCAGCGTTGGCACTCCGGTGGCGACAGAGTTCCACACCGACTGAGCCGCTCCAACAAGCTGTGGCAGCTGGACGGTTTGGTCGCCGGGTGCCGCGACGCAATCGAGCCTTTCCCAGTCGTCGTAGAAGGCTCGCCAAAGCGCCAGCTGCGCCGAGCAGGGCCGCCATACGGCCGGAAGGTCGATGGCAAAGGTGCTTGGGAGCCCTTGGTAGGCCGTTGGCCAGGCGCGGTATGGGTTGTATCCCGGGTCGCCCCGCCAGGGATTTTGGCTGGGGTCGATTGGCGGAAGCTGGCCGACGTCTCCCACACCAACGGCAACGGGGGCGAGGCTTTCGATCGTGGTGAAGCGATGCAATGGAAGTTGCCACGCCTCGTCGACCATCAGCACATCGAAGGGACGCTCGCCGTTGGAGGAGGGCCCCAAGTGTTTCTGGAGCCGTTTCAGCTCTCCCCGGAATCCAAACTTGTGTGAAGTGGCGAGGACGACCCGAGCGTCCGGCGGAATATCCGAAGTCGACGTGGCAATGGTGACCTGCCGGCGCACGGTGTCGGATAGCTTGGGTAGCTGGGCCTTGGATACGAAGAGACACACTCGGTCTGCCCCGACCTCGCGGCCGACGGCCTCGGCGAGCGGGAAGACCTGCTTGTTGGCGAAAGCAGTAATGCCGATTCGTTCGCAATGGGCATGCGCGAGCGCTTCGGTGACCATCTTGACGAGGGCATAACTCTTGCCGGCGCCGGCGGCGGCCCGGAGCAATATCTTGTCGTGGCTAGATGCGCCGTCCAGGACCGCGGTGAGGGCACGCATAGCGGCCATTGTGGCGGCGAGGTTCTCGGCAGCGGCTTGCTCGTGGTGCCGAGCCGCCTCGACATCTTGTGTTGGCTGCTCGAAGATGATCGACGCCTCGCGTGTAGTGCTCATTCGATGTCGTCCAGGGTCAGTTCGGCGGGTACGGCAGCCGCTTCAGGGGTCCCTGCCGTTTCATCGTTGGAGCCGACATCGAATCGGTCCTCGTCGGTCAACGGCGGCCATACCTGCGGG
>CALAED010000711.1 GCA_937891035.1 uncultured Thermomonosporaceae bacterium
TGGCCGACGACTACGTCGGCGCGGTGATGTCCGATCTGTCGTCGCGGCGCGGCCGCGTGCTCGGCACCGAGTCGATCGCCGGCGGGCGGACGCTCGTCAAGGCCGAGGTGCCCCAGCTGGAGATCATCAGGTACGCCATCGACCTGCGCTCGATGTCGCAGGGCACGGGCACGTTCAACCGGTCCTTCCTGCGCTACGACCCGCTGCCCTCGCATCTGGTCGACAAGGTCACCGCCGCCGCCAAACAGGACTGACCCGAGCCGTTTCGCGCCGGTTCCCGCACCGACGGGAACCGGCGCGTACGGATCGCACCGCGCCGGGCACCCCGGGCACGCTCATTCCCGCGGCCAGGCCTCCGCGAGGAGCTTGCGCGTATCGCGCAGCAACTGCGGCAACACTCTGGTCTGCCCGACGATCGGCATGAAGTTGGTGTCGCCGCCCCAGCGCGGCACGACGTGCTGGTGCAGATGGGCGGCGATGCCGGCGCCCGCCACGCCGCCGAGGTTCATGCCCACGTTGAAGCCCTGCGCGCCGCCCGCCTTCCGCAACGCGATGATGGCCCGCTTGGTGAGCGCGGCGAGCTCCTCCGTCTCCGCCGCGTCCAGCTCGGTGTAGTCGGCGACATGCCGGTAGGGGCACACCATGAGGTGCCCGGAGTTGTACGGGTAGAGGTTGAGGACTGCGTAGCTCACCGCGCCGCGGGCCGCGATCAGCCCTTCTTCGTCGGTCAGCTTCGGGATCTCACAAAACGGGCAGCCGTCACCCGCACCGGCGCCCGATGGCTTGTTCTCCCCCTTGATGTAGGCCATCCGGTGCGGTGTCCAAAGGCGCTGGAAGTTGTCAGGGGCGCCCACGCCGTTCTGTTCTTCCGCGTCATGTGCCACCTGACCGATGCCGCCCTCCGGCTCTACGCCCACCACAGCGCTCCTCGTCTGACTACGGTCGAACCAGCATAATGACCGCTCGGCGCGGTGCTTTGACACCGCTCCCCCGGACCGGCCCGCCCCCGTCCTCCCGCCGATGTCGGTCCATATCGCGCCACTTCTGGCGTACCACCTGTCCAATCCGCCACTATGGGGGCCCTGACCGACAGAGAGGGTCGCCATGACCGACCTCGAGGACACTCGCGCGGCCAACGGAGGCGGCGCCGACAGCGGCGGCACCGAGGTCGCATCCGCCCCGTTCTTCCCGGCCTCGCCGCCGGAGGCGCCCGCCGCCGCCTCGCCGCCGGCCGCCGCCGTGGTGAAGGGCCGCATCACGATCGAAGACGAGGTGGCCGAGAAGGTCGCCGCACTCGCGGCCCTCGAGGTGGACGGCGTCGCCGATCTCGGCGGCGACGTCGAGCGGGCGCTGGAGAGCGTGCGCGGACGCATCGGCGTCGGCCAGCGCCGCGGCGACCAGGGCGTGCGAGCCAAGGTGAACGACCGAGAGGTCGCCATCGATGTCACCATCGTCGTCGAGTACGGCCGCGTCGCCATGGATGTGGCCACCGCGGTCAAGGCGAACGTGGCGCGGCAGGCCAATCACATGCTGGGCATGCGGGTCACCGAGGTGAACGTCACCGTCGACGACGTACGGCTGCCGGGCGAGCAGGTGCCGCGCGGCGCTGCGCGGGACGCGGACGCCGAGTCGGACGAGCTCATCGAGCGTTGATCCCTGCCCTGTCCGGCGAGCCGGACCGCGCCCGAAGCATTAATCACACCGCCGCCGTGCCGCCGTCGGCTAGCATGAAAGCCATGGCAGGCATATTCGAGACGCTTACGCCGGACCCGTCCCGGCGGATCCCTCGCATGCCCTGACCCTTCAGCATGTACGAGGCCCCGGGAGCGGTCCCGGGGCCTCGCTACGTCCCGGGGCGCTCCCCCAAAGGACCCCAGAAGAAGGGTGAGCGACCCAGAAGAGGGAGCGAACCCGATCGA
>CALAED010000712.1 GCA_937891035.1 uncultured Thermomonosporaceae bacterium
CGCCGAGATCCGGGGCCGCGACCTGGTGAGCGGCCTGCCGAAGACGATCATCATCTCGGCCGAGGAGGTGCGGCGCGCGATCGAGGAGCCGGTCAACGCGATCGTCGACGCCGTCAAGACCACGCTCGACAAATGCCCGCCCGAGCTGTCCGGTGACGTCATGGACCGCGGCGTCGCGCTGACCGGCGGCGGAGCCCTGCTGAAGAACCTCGACGAACGACTGCGCGAAGAAACCGGCATGCCGATCCACCTGGTCGACAACCCGCTCGACTCGGTCGTGCTCGGCACCGGCAAGTGCGTGGAAGACTTCGAAGCCCTCCGGCAAGTCCTCATCCCCGAACCGCGACGCTGATTTCCCGGAGGTAGGCGGGTGAACGACACCCGACGCACCCGTACGGTCCTCGGCGTGCTGCTGCTGCTCGCGATCGCGCTTATCACCATCGACTACCGCGGCGGCGATCAGTCGCCGCTGCGCGGGCTGCGCGGCGTGGGCTCGGCGATCTTCGGTCCGATCGAGAGCGTCGCGGCCGCCGTGATCCATCCGGTCGGCGACACGATCGGCGCCCTCGCCGACGCGCCCGGCGCCCAGCGCCGCGCCGACCGCCTCGAGAAGGAAAACCAGCGGCTGCGCGAGCAGCTGCGCGCCCAAAAGCTCGACGCCGCCCGCGCCGACCAGCTCGATCGGCTGCTCGGCGCGGCCGGGCTTGGCGGGTACAAGGTCGTCGCGGCCCGGGTGATCTCCGCCGGCCAGGGCTTCGAGGACACCGTCACCCTCGATGTCGGCACATCGAGCGGTGTGCGCAGGGACATGACCGTGATGACCGGCGACGGCCTAGTCGGCCGCGTCACCCGCGTCGGCCCGTCCACGGCCACGGTCCTGCTGGCCACCGACGCCGGCTCCTCCATCGGCGCCCGGCTCGAAGACTCCCAGGAGATCGGCATCATCCAGGGCCTGGGCAGCCGCCGCATCGACGGAGGCGGTACGCCGCTCGGCTTCCAGCTGCTTGACTCCAACGCCGCGCTGCAGCCGGGGCAGCGCATCGTGACCTTCGGCTCCCAAGGCGACCGCCCGTACGTGCCCGGCGTGCCGATCGGGGTGATCCAGCGGGTCGAACAGACCCCGGGCTCGCTCACCCGTACCGCCTACGTCACGCCGTTCGCGCACTTCAGCAGACTCGACGTGGTCGGTGTCGTGGTGGCGCCGCCCAAGAGCGACCCGCACGACGCGGTGCTGCCGCCCAAACCCACGCCGTCGCCCGCCGGCACGCCGCAGGTCGGCCCACCGGGCACCGGCGCCACGCCGGGCGCGACGCCGAACGCCACGGCCCACACCGCGACGGGGACGCCCACCGTGAGACCGGGGAGGTGACCATGTCGCGCAAGGTACTTGCCTTCGCCATCACGGTGCTGGCCCTGATCCTGCAGGTGGCCGTGGCCAACAGGCTGCCGCTGCCCGGCTCGGTCACCCCCGATCTGGTGCTCCTCGCGATCGTGGCGCTGGCCCTCATGAACGGGCCGATGCTCGGCATGGTCACCGGGTTCGGTGCCGGTCTCGCCGCCGACATCGTGCCGCCGGCCGACCATACGATCGGGCGCTATGCCCTGGTCTACTGTCTGATCGGCTATGCCTGCGGTCTCCTGGCCGGCGAGATGGACCGCACCGCCGTGGTGCCGTTCATGACCGTCGCCGTCGGCGCCCTCGCCGGCACGGTGCTGTACGCCGGGGTCGGCATGCTGCTCGACGATCCGCGCGCCACCTGGCCGATCATCTCCCACATCGTGCCGCTCGCGGTCCTGTACGACGTACTGGCCAGCCCATTCGTGCTGTGGGCCGTGCTGCGGATCACCCGGCGGGCCGACGGCCACCGCGCGCACGACCGCAACGCCCTCGAACCCACCCGCTACCGCGCGCTGCAGCGGGAGCGAGTGTGACCGACTCCATGAGCCATGAGCGCCGAGTGAGAAGGGTGAGCGAGCCGTGAATGACAGATCGCATTTCCGGCTTCTCGTCCTGCACGTCCTGGTGGCCTCTTTGCTGGTGTCGCTGGCCGGCCGGCTGTGGTACCTGCAGGTGCTCAACGGCGATCGCTACCAGCGGGTCGCCGCGGAGAACCGCACCCGTGACATCGTGGTGCCGGCCGTGCGCGGTCAGATCCTCGACGACGTCGGCCGCCCGCTGGTCCGCAACCGCACCGCTCTCGTCGTGTCCGTGGATCGCACGATGCTGTCCCGGCAACCCGATGGCGGCACCGCGATGCTCAAGCGGCTGGCCAAGGTGCTGGGCACCTCCCAGCGCAACCTCGCGGAACGGGTCCGGCTCTGCGCGCCAGGCATCAAGCGGCCCTGCTGGCCAGGTTCGCCCTACCAGCCGATCCCCGTCGACGACCGCGTCTCGATGCGGGTCGCCTTGCAGATCATGGAGCGGCAGGAGGACTTCCCCGGCGTGACCGCGCAGGTCCAGGCGGTCAGGCAGTTCCCGCGGGCGGCCGGCGCCGGCGCCGCCCAAGCCCTCGGCTACCTCCAGCCGATCACCCAGGACGAGCTTGACCGGCGCAAGGGCCTCAAGGTGACCGGCTTCAGCGGCGTGGACCTGATCGGGCGGGACGGGCTCGAGGGTCGGTACGACGCCGACCTGCGCGGCTCGCCCGGCGTCCGCACCGTCATGGTCGACAGCAAGGGCCGGGTCACCGGCACCGCCCGCGAGCAGCCCCCTGTGCCCGGCAACAACCTCATCACCAGCATCGACGCCCGGGTGCAGGGCATCGTGGAAAAGTCGCTCGACCGGGCGGTCGACCGCGCCCGCGACCTGGGCAACAAGGGGGACGCCGCGGCCGGTGTGGTGCTCGACGTACGGACCGGCCGGATAATCGCGCTGGCCAGCTACCCGACCTACGACCCGAGCATCTGGGCCGGCGGCGTCACCCAGGAGCAGTACGACCGGCTGCTCGGCGCGGGCAATGGTCAGCCGCTGATCTCGCGCGCCGTCCAAGGGCAGTTCGCGCCGGGATCCACGTTCAAGATCTCCTCGGTGGCCGCCGCCGTCGGCGCCGGCAACAGCCTGAACGGCACCTACCCCTGTCCCGGGTCGTACCGGGTAGGCGACCGGGCGTTCCGCAACTTCGAGGGCGAGGCGCACGGCCCGATGAACCTGCACAAAGGCCTCGTCGTCTCCTGCGACACGATTTTTTACAAGTTCGCCTACGAGGAATGGCTGCGTGACGGCGGCACCCGTCCGGCCAAAAAGCCCAAGGACCCGATGGTGAAGATGGCCGAGGGGCACGGCTTCGGCAAGCCGACCGGCATCGACCTGCCCAACGAGTCGACCGGCCGGATCCCCGACCGGGCCTGGAAGAAGCAGTACTGGGAGACCACCAAGAAGGCCGTCTGCAAGGCGGCCAAGAACGGGTACCCCGATGTGGCCCGCACCGATCCGAGCCGGGCGGCCTACTTGAAGGCGATCGCCGCCGAGAACTGCGCGGACGGCTATATCTGGCGGGCCGGTGACGCCGCGAACCTGTCCGTCGGGCAGGGCGACGTGCTGGTGACCCCGCTGCAGTTGGCCAGGGCGTACGCGGCGCTGGCCAACGGCGGCACGCTGTGGGAGCCGCGCCTCGGGCGCGCGGTGGTGGCCCCCGACGGCACGCTGGTGCGCGAGATCGACCCGGTCAAGGCCGGCCGGCTGCCGGTCAGCGGCCGGGTGCTGTCGTACATCCGCGGCGCGCTCGCCGACGTGCCCAAGAACGGCACGGCGGCCGGCGCGTTCAACGGCTTCGACTTCGACAAGCTGTCGGTGGCCGGCAAGACGGGCACCGCCGAGGTCTTCGGCAAGAAGGACACCTCGTGGTTCGCCTCGTTCGCGCCCGCCAAACGCCCGCGGTACGCGGTCGTGGTGATGGTCTCGCAGGCCGGGACGGGCGGGCAGGTCGCCGCTCCGGCGGTGCGCGAGATCTACGAGGGCATCTACGGGCTCGGCGACGTCAAGGAGGCCGCGCTGCCGAAAGGCGTGCCGCCGGCCAAGCTGCCCGAGATCCGTCCCGACGGCACGGTGGAGGCACCCTCCGGCTACTCCCTCGGTCCGATCGCCCCGCCGTCGGGCGAGCCGACCACGGCACCGAGGAAGAGCGGATGATCGAGCGATGATCGACGGATCGCGGATGATCGAGGGCTACGGTGTCCGCCGGTCGTGGACGCGGCGGGTGACGGCGCGCGAGTCGCCGCTGCGCCGCCTCGACTGGCCGCTCATGCTCGCGGTCGCCGCGCTGTCCATCTTCGGCGCGGTCTTGGTCTGGTCGGCCACGCGGGCGGCGTTGACCGAGCAGGGCAGCGACCCGCAGTCCTTCCTCAAGCGGCACCTGCTCAACCTCGTGATCGGGTTCGTGCTCGGCGGACTTGTCGCGATGCTGGACTATCGGCTGATGCGGGCGTACGCGCCGATCTTGTATGTCGTGTCCTGCGTCGGGTTGATCGCCGTGCTGAGCCCGCTCGGCGCCACGATCAACGGCTCGCACTCATGGATCGTGCTCGGCGGCGGGTTCCAGGTGCAGCCGTCGGAGTTCGCCAAGGTGGGTCTGGTCGGCCTGCTCGCGATGATCCTCGGTGAACCGCGCGACGGCGAGGTCGGCCCCGGCCAGCGGGACATCCTGCTCGCCCTCGGGCTGGCCGGGTTGCCGGCTGTGCTGATCTTGTTGCAGCCCGACCTCGGGACCACCCTGGTGTTCGCTGCGGTCATCCTCGGCATGCTGGCCATTTCGGGCGTACGGAAGGCCTGGCTCGTCGGGCTGGGCGCGGCCGCGGCGGGCGGCGGGCTCGCCGTGTGGTGGCTCGGCATCTTGAAGCCGTACCAGATCGCCCGCTTCACCGCCTTCGCCAACCCGGCCGCCGACCCGCGGGGCGCCGGGTACAACGCCCGGCAGGCCCGCATCGCGGTCGGCTCCGGCGGGATCTTCGGCAAGGGCCTGTTCGAGGGCGGTCAGACCAACGGGCAATTCGTACCCGAGCAGCAGACCGACTTCATCTTTACGGTCGCCGGCGAGGAACTCGGCTTCGTCGGCGCCGCGGTGATCTTGATTCTGCTCGGCGTGATCCTGTGGCGCGGGCTGCGCATCGCCACCCAGGCGGCCGACCTGTTCGGCCGGCTGCTCGCCACCGGCGCCGTGTGCTGGCTGGCTTTCCAGACCTTCGAGAACATCGGGATGACCGTCGGCATCATGCCGATCACCGGTCTGCCGCTGCCCTTCGTGTCGTACGGAGGTTCGGCGACCTTCGCCAACATGATCGCCTTGGGCCTGCTCCAGGCCGTCCACCTCAGACGCACCCCCTTCGACTGAAGACGTGGTCATGCGTCACGCATGGCGGATGCCTTGACTACATGGCGTGTTCGGGTGGCGGCCATGTCCAGCTTGTCTGAACGCGAACATGGGGATCTACACTTCGGTTGTGAGGTGGCAGAAGCGACGAGAAGGCTCGGGGCGCGGCGATGACCCGTTCGCATCGGCGCGGGGCGGCGGGTTAACCGAGCCGGAGGGTACGGGGACGGGGCCACCCCGCGCATCCGGCCTCGACCAGCGGCTCGATGAGGCAGTCGAGCAGTGTCACGCAGGGCAAGGGGGTTCGGCCCTGGTCAGCGCCGAGAACGGGATCCTCGCCCACCTTGATCGCTTCGCTGATGATGAGCCCTTTACGATCGATATGGCACGGGCGTTGTCCCGGCACGCGGAGGTGCTCCACCGGTTCGGTGATCCTGACCTAGCCGTAGCCGCCGCCGATCTCGCGCTCCGTACCTTCATGAATCGGCGGGATGAGATCAACCGGACCGCCAACGCGAAAAGAATCCACGTTCCCGCCTTCGTCCGGGCGGGCCTGATAGCCGCGGATATTCATGAGCGGTTCGGTCGGCACAGCATCGCGGCGAGCGCCAAGAGGCTCGCCATGGAGGCCGCTCCGGCGTCCCCCGGGGTCGAGTTCGAGCGGCCGGTGCCTCTGCTGGCCGACATGACTGTGGCGCTGGCGTTGGACCGCGTCCCACCGCCGGCCGGCACGGGGCCGGCACCGGCGGTGCTCGGGGAAATCAAGAGCTCTGTGACGGCCCCGGCGACCGACTGTTCTCTCATCGCATCATCCCAGCGGTGCATGGACGAAGATGCCATGGTCATCGCAGAAATCTTCGCCAAGTGCGCCGAGGTGACCCTGGAGGACGACCCGGCCGCGGGCCTCCGCCTGGGTCTCGAATCTCACGTGGTGTACGCGCGCCAGTCGGAACGGCAGACCCCTGAGATGCGCTACAACATGGGCGAGCACGGACCGACCTGGGCGCGCACGCTGGTGTTGTGCTCTCAAACCTGTGAACGTCATCAGCTGCGTGATCTCGCCCTCGACCTCGCCTCTTGGATGGGCGGCGTGGTCAACGCCCTGGTGCCGTTCGCGTTCATTGATGACGAGGTTCGGTCTGTCATGCGGACCTGTTTGACGTGGCATGTCGAGCTCTTGACCGAGGCCGGCGAATCGCAAGGTGCGGCCGAGGCCGCACAAGTGCTCCAAACCATCGAGGGTCTCGGTTAATCAACCACAGGTGCTACGTCGCAAGGGCACTTGTCGCGGCGCATGCCGGGCGGGCACGGCGGAGCACGTGGACTTGATAGCGAAGCAGGCGATCGCGAGGCGTAGGCTGGTGGTCGATCCCACGCCTGATCTCGGAGGCTTCCGTCATGCCCATTGAGTCGATCTTTCCGCGCTTGGAGCCGCTGCTGCCCCTCGTGCAAAAGCCGATTCAGTACGTGGGCGGCGAGCTGAACTCCTGCGTCAAGGACTGGGACGAGGCCGCGGTGCGGTGGGCGCTGATGTATCCGGACGCCTACGAGGTGGGCCTGCCCAACCAGGGCCTCCAGATCCTGTACGAGATCCTCAACGAGCGCCCCGGCGTGCTGGCGGAGCGGACCTACAGCGTGTGGCCCGACCTCGAGGCGCTGATGCGCGAGCACGCGATTCCACAGTTCACCGTCGAGGGGCACCGGCCCGTGGGAGCCTTCGACGCGCTCGGGGTGAGCTTCGCGACCGAGCTCGGCTACACCAACCTGCTGACCGCGCTCGACCTCGCCGGCATACCGCTGGCGGCGGCCGAACGTACCGACGAGCACCCCATCGTGATCGCGGGTGGGCACGCCGCGTTCAACCCCGAGCCGATCGCCGGCTTCCTCGACGCGGCGGTGCTCGGTGACGGCGAGCAGATCGTGCTGGCCATCACCGAGGTCATCAGGGAGTGGAAGGCCGAGGGCCGGCCGGGCGGGCGCGCGGAGCTGCTGCTGCGGCTC
>CALAED010000713.1 GCA_937891035.1 uncultured Thermomonosporaceae bacterium
TGGGCAACGCGCCCGTGCCGTACATCGTGATGGAGTACGTCGAGGGCATGACGCTCCGCGACCTGCTGCACTCGGATCGGCGGCTGCTGCCCGAGCGCGCGCTCGAGATCGTCGACGGCATCCTGCAGGCGCTCGACTACAGCCACCGCGGCGGGATCATCCACCGCGACATCAAGCCGGCGAACGTGATGCTGACCCCGAGCGGCGAGGTCAAGGTCATGGACTTCGGCATCGCCCGGGCGATGGCCGACTCGGCGGCCACGATGACGCAGACCGCCCAGGTGATCGGCACCGCGCAGTACCTGTCGCCCGAGCAGGCGCGGGGCGAACGCGTCGACGCGCGCAGCGACCTGTATTCCACCGGCTGTGTGCTGTATGAGTTGCTGACCGGGCGTCCCCCCTTCTCCGGCGACTCGCCGGTCGCGATCGCCTACCAGCATGTACGGGAAGACCCGATCCCGCCGTCGCAGATCGACCCGGAGATCCCGCGCTGGGCCGATGCGATCGTGCTGAAGGCGATGGCCAAAGACGCCGCGCTGCGCTACCAGAGCGCCGCGGAGATGTGCTCGGACCTCCAGCGCGCCCTGCAGGGCATGCCGGTGGCGGCGCCGACGATGGCGATGGGCCGCACCCAGATGATGGGCGCCGGGCCGGCCGCGACGCAGGTGCAGCGCGCCCCGACCGGCTACGACCTGCCGCCCGTGCGCTACGACGAGGACCCGCGCCGCGGCGGCGACGGCCGGAAGGTCGCGCTGTGGGTGCTGCTCGCGCTGCTGTTCCTCGGCGGCGCGGCGGCGATCGGCTGGGCGCTGTCCGGTCAAGGCGGTGGCAGCGCCACCCAACAGGTCAAGGTGCCGAACGTGGTCGGGCAGACGCAGGAGCGGGCCACCACGGCGCTCACCGACCAGGGGCTCGTGCTGGGTGACGTCAAAGAGGAGTTCAGCGACAGCGTCAAAAAGGGCGTGGTGATCAGCTCCAGCCCGGCCGCCGACCAGGAGGTCGAGAAGGGGTCCACGGTCGACCTGGTCGTCTCCAAGGGCAAGGAGACGGTCGAGGTCGAGGTGCCCGACGTGGTCGGGCAGCCCGCCCGCGCCGCCGAAGCCGAGCTGGAACAGGCGGGCTTCGAGGTCTCCAGACGTACCCAGTCGAACGACACCGTGCCGAAGGGCAGCGTCATCAAGACCAATCCGAGCGGCGGCGAGCGGGCCGAGCAGGGGTCGTCCGTGGTGATGTACGTGTCGACCGGCCGCGAGACGGTCAGGGTCCCCAACGTGGTGAACCTGTCCGAGGACGACGCGAAGAACGCGCTGCGCGATGCCGGGCTGCGGGTGAACGTCCAGGAGGGCCCGGCCGAGGGCGACATCCCCGAGGGCTCGGTGTTCCGGCAGCTGCCGCCGGCCGGCCAGGAGGTCTCCCCCGGCACGACCGTGACCATCTTCGTCGCGAAGAACGAGGGGCCGCCGACCGATGAGCCGTCCTTCCCGACCTTCCCCGGTGGTGGCGGCGGAGGCGGTGGCGGGGACGGCTGACGCCGCACACCCCGCCCGCGCCGACATGGAGGAGGGCCTCCGCCACTCGGGGGCAATGGCGGAAGCCCTCATTGGATGCTTCGTATGCGCGCTTCGTCGCGTTACGCCGAATCGCGAATTTCTTTCATCGATCTTCAGGGTGCCGGGGTCCGGCGGGCGGACGGCGCGGACGTCTCCGCCGGCGCGGGTGCGGACGTACCGCCCTCGACCGTCCCCCGATCGAATTGGATCTTCGGCTCGATCCAGGGGAAGACGACGTACCACAGCAGCGCGGCGACGCCCAGGATGATGGCCAGGGCGGTCACCGCCTTGGTGGCGCGGTCGCCGGGCAGGACTCGCCAGATCACGCCGTACATGAGCTCACCCGCTCCCCTTCACACTGCTTTGTCATCCGTCGTCCTTCACCCTTGGCAACGCGTCGACGAGCCGTCCAAAGACGATGAGCCGCCGGGCGGCGGAGTACTTCGGATGACAGGTCGTGAGCGTGATGAGCCGCTGGCTCGGTCGCTGCTTGGGATGGAACGGCACCGGCGCCGTCACTTCCACGTCGGTCGGCATGACGATCCGCTGCCCGGTGACGCGGTACACGTACTGCTTGGTGCGGGTGTCGATGAGGATCGTGTCGCCGTCTCGCAGCCGGTCGAGGCGGTTGAACGGCGCCTGATAGGTCGTACGGTGCCCGGAGACCACGAAGTTGCCGATGTGGCCGGGCAGGGCAGAGCCGGGGTAATGGCCGGGACCCTTGCGCAGGTCGGCCACGCTCACGCCCTCAATGATCACGAACCGGTAGTTCTCCCCGAGCCGCGGAATGCGGATGAGCGCCATGCCGCGACCGAGCCGGACGCGCTCGGTGGTGACCTTGTCGTTTTGCCAGTCCCTGTTGAGCTCTTGGCTGAGCCTGTTCTGCTGACCCGCGGTGTAGCGGCCCGTTCCCCACAGCTCGTAGGCCACGAACAGCAGCAGGATCAGACCGGCGGTGATGCACAGCTCGCCAAAGCTACGGATGATGGTCCGCACCCGATGGTTCCTCCGGGCCAGTCGCGTAGGTCATCGACACATTGCCGATGAAGGCCGACAGTGTGTGACCTTATCGAGGGTTTTCAGGGTAAACCGAGTCCGAACTCGGTGACGTACTGCCGATAGATCTTGATCTCGGGGTGCGGCGTCCAGCGCGGCCCGCAGCCGCCCTCTGATCGCCGACCACGATGATCTGAAACGGCGGCGAGTAGACGACGCCTTGGAGGATCAGCGTATTGCCCACGCAGCGGACGGCGCTGGTGGAGACCCACACGTTAGTCCATGATTTGCAAGCCGTACCCGGGCGTCGGCCTGGTCGTGAGGGTGCGGCGTTGGACGTCCGCGATCAACTCGGTGAGCTTTTCATCTCGCCGCCACGCGGATCGGTGCCGGGCGGGGTGGCTCGCACCCGCTGCGAGCAGCGCTCCCGCACTGAGCGTCAGAAGCGGAATAATGTACTGCCAGGTGCCGTGTTTCGCCCCCATGGCCGACTACGCTAACTTTACAGACCACCCATGCGACGCGGCCGCCTTGCCGCTCGCCCGAGGAGATCCACTGTGGCCAAGTCCAAAGTCCGCAAGAAGGCCGTCTACACGCCGCCGCAGCGATCGCAGAAGATCCAGGTCAGTCCGCGCTGGCTGGCGCCGACGATGGTGGCATCCTGGCTGGTCGGACTCGCATGGATCGCGACGTTCTATGTGACGGCGAGCACCAACACCGACGTGCCGGTGCTCACCGCACTGAACAACTGGAACCTGCTCATCGGCTTCGCGATGATCATCTTTGGTGTCGTGCTATCGACCAAGTGGCGCTGACCGCCCGCTGAACAGGCGGTGGCCAGGGGCTCGGCCGGGCCCCCTCCCTACAACGTGAGCTGTCCCGTCCGGAGCACGATGAGGACCACGACGGCCGCCGCGATGGCGAGGCTGGCGCCGAGCTGGATCAGCGTACGGCTCTGGCGCGGCGCGTACGCGTACGCCAGGGCCAGCGCGGAGCCGGTGATGAGGCCGCCGATGTGTCCCTGCCAGCTGATGCCGCTGAACGTGAACGTGAACACAAGGTTGATCACGATCAGCACGGCGATCCCGCGTACGTCGTAGTTCAGCCGCTTGGACACCACGAAGATCGCACCGAACAGCCCGAAGACGGCGCCGGACGCGCCGGCCGTCAAGGTGTTCGGGGCGGACAGCAGATAGACCAT
Organism: uncultured Thermomonosporaceae bacterium; assembly: GCA_937891035.1. Taxonomy (GTDB): domain Bacteria; phylum Actinomycetota; class Actinomycetes; order Streptosporangiales; family Streptosporangiaceae; genus CALAED01. Next base: position 3,748 of record CALAED010000713.1, read on the forward strand.
CACCGAGCCGCCGAGCGCGCTCAACCCGTACAGCGCCGAGAACCGCAGCCGGCCCAGCCACTGCTCAAGCGGCTGGCCAACGACGTACAGCGCCCACATGTTGAGCAGCAGGTGGGCGATCCCGTAGTGCAGGAAGGCGGAGGTCACCAGGCGCTCGTACTGCCCGTCGAAGGCCACGGCCACGGCGGCGAGCGCGTACCGCCGCTCGAGACCGCGGTCCGCGCTCTGCAACACGAATGCCACGACATTGAGGGCGATGAGGGTGTACGTCACCACAGGCGTCGTGGACACCCGCCCGCCGAAGACCGTACGGGCCTGCCGCATGGTCCGCCCGCCGGCACGCACGCATTCGACGCACTGGTGCCCGACGGCGGCGCTTCGCATGCAGTCGGGGCAGATGTAGCGATCACAGCGCGTACACCGAACGTAGGTCTCCCGACCAGGATGCCGGTAACACGACGGCGTCTCGGCCTGCTGACCCGGCGCAGGCTCGGTAGTGCTCATATCACTAACTACGATTGACGACGTTCGATCGTCACAGAGTCGATGGCGATTTCCTTGACCGGACGGTCACGGCGGTCGGTTTCGGCCGTGCTGATCTGGTCGACCACGTCTTGACCCTGGATGACCTCGCCGAAGATGGTGTGGCGGTTGTTGAGATGTGGGGTCGGCCCCACGGTGATGAAGAACTGCGAGCCGTTGGTGCCCGGCCCGGCGTTGGCCATGGCCAGCAGATAGGGGCGGTCGAAGCGCAGGCCCGGGTCGAACTCGTCGGCGAACTCATAACCGGGGCCGCCGGTGCCGGTGCCGAGCGGGTCGCCGCCCTGGATCATGAATCCGTCGATGACCCGATGGAAAATCGTGCCGTTGTACAGCGGCGCCGTCGATTTTTGGCCGGACCGCGGATCGCGCCACTCCCTGGAGCCCTCGGCGAGACCGACGAAGTTTTCCACGGTCCGCGGAGCCTGCTCGGGGAACAGCCGGATGCCGATCGCACCGCGGGTGGTGTGCAACGTCGCGATGAGCTCCTCAGCCATATTGGCCGCCTCCTCGTTATCTCGGTCCTGTCGGGACCTGCTTGTTGGCTATGGAAACATGCCGCGCGAGTAAACGCCGCGTGAGCGCATCCTGTCACGGACAGGATTGGTCGTGCGCTCTTTGGGAACGCTGGGGGCAGGACCTCACAGATGGGGAGGTTGTCCAGTGTCCCTGCAACTCAACATCCGTCGAAAGCCGCTGGCAGCAAGTAAATATTCCCAGCGGCTGCACCGCGCACAGGAGGCTGCCCAGTCGGGCACCGCCCGCGCGGCGGAGCGGATCGGTCCGACCGCCCAGCGTGCCCGAAAGGTCGCCGCACTGCGCATTTCCGATGCCAGGGCGTGGACCGCTCCGCGGCTGGAGCGGACAGCAACCTACGTGGAAAGCGAGCTCGGCCCCAAGGTCGGCTCGATGCTCCACACGACGGCGCACAAGGTCCGGCCGGCCAAGACTGGCGGCAAGCGCCGCATGGTCGCGCTCGTCCTTCTCGTCGCCGGCGGCGTGGCCAGCACCCTCGGTGCTCTCGCCCGGCGTCGCAACTCGGCTTCCACCGGCGTGGAAGATCAAGACGTTCCCGCCGATGCCGAAGCCATGAGCGACAACGGCCAGGTCCGTACCCCCTGACGGTCACGTCCTGAGGGTTCGGACGCACGGTGGGCTCGGTCGATGGGCCGGGCCCACGCTTGTTTCCGGCCGTCCATCGGGCCGAGTCGACGACCGATTTCTAGCCGCCTGCCCGATATGCAACATTGGTCGGCCGATACCGTTGCGCCATGTCGCTGAGGGATGTTGTGGCATCACCGGTCCGTCGAGCGCTCGCCACCGCCGTCCACTACGGCTGGGCATGGGTATGCCGGCACGGCGAGATCACCCCCGCCACTCCCGCCCGCCTCCGCTTCCGCCGGCTCGGCGAAGGCACGTCCATCGGCTTCCCGGCCGGAGCCATCTTCGGCGAGCGGGGGATCGAGGTGGGCGCCCACACGCTCATCGCCCCGTACGTCACGCTCTCCGCCGGTTTCGCGCCTGGACTCGACCTGGGGCCCGACCCCGTCGTACGGATTGGTTCGGGCTGTTCCATCGGCCGCGGCAACCAGATCATCGGCCATCAGTCGATCGAGATCGGCGATGACGTCTTTACCGGGCCGAACGTCTACATCACCGACCAAAACCACACTTATCGCGATCCGGCCCAGCCGATCGGCCGCCAGTGGCCGGAGAACAATCCGGTGGTGATCGGCGACGGGTGCTGGATCGGCACCGGCGCGATCGTTCTTCCCGGCACCCGGCTGGGCCGCAACGTGGCGGTCGCGGGGGGCGCGGTGGTGCGCGGCGAGTTCCCCGACCACTGCGTCATCGCCGGCGTCCCCGCCAAAATCGTCCGCAGCTTCGACGCGGCCGGCGGCTGGGAGCCGCCGCTGGCCGGGCGCCGGCCCCTGGTGTCACTCGACGAACTCCACAAGCTGGCCGGCCTGTCCGCGGCCGACCTCGAGGCGCTACGCAACCTCGAGGACCCGAGCCCCCTCGCCGAAGACCCCCTCACCAAAGAAACCGGCTGACGCGGCCAGCGGGTCGTTCAGCGCCCTCTCAGGGGCGACCAGCGCCGTGCCGCCCGTAGCCACGACGAGAGCCTCGGTGGGCGCCGCGCTGACGCCTCGCGCCGTTCGTCTTCTGGTCGTCACCCTCCCGGACCGACCCACCGCGAGAGGCGGTCCTGCCGGCGCTGTCTCGGGCGGACCCATTACGCGAAGCGACCCTGCCGGCACCGTCCCGGACCGACCCTCCGCCGGAGGCGGCCTTGCCGGCGCTGTTTCGGGCGGACCCACCCCGGGAGGCGGCCCCGCTCTTGTTGCCTAGGGTGGGCCGATCGGCGGCTCGCCCGTTTTTCCGTGCTCGTTTCCCGCTGCCGCCCGGCGCGTGCTGCTGGACGGGCCTGGCGACCGGCCGGCCGCTCGGCGGGCGGGCACCGGTGAGGCGGACGAGTTCCGCGCCGCCCGCGCTGACCTTCGTGTGCTCGGCTTCGACGCCCGCCTTCCTGATCACCGACCTGGTGGACCGGATCTGGTCTGGCAGGACGAGAGTGACGACGGTGCCCTGCCCACCGGCCCGGGCGGTCCGGCCGGCGCGATGCAGGTAGCGCTTGTGGTCGGTCGGCGGATCGAGGTGCACGACCAGGCTCACGTCGTCGACGTGGAGACCGCGGGCCGCGACGTCGGTGGCGATGAGCACGCCGAACGACCCCGCGCGGAAGTCCTCAAGCGTTCGGGTACGAAGCCCTTGGCGTTTGCCGCCGTGCAGCGTGCCTGCCTCTACGCCCGCCTTGGCCAGTTGCTTCGCCAGCCGGTCCGCGCCGCGCTTGGTGCGGGCGAACATGATCGTACGGCCGGCGCGGTTGGCGATCTCGGCGGTGACGTCGGCCTTCTCCTGCGGCGCGACCAACAGCAGGTGGTGATCCATTGTCTCCACCGGCTCGTCGGCGGGCCCGACGGCGTGGGTGACCGGATCATCAAGGTAGCGGGTGACCAG
>CALAED010000714.1 GCA_937891035.1 uncultured Thermomonosporaceae bacterium
GCTGAGGCGGAAGGCCCGCCTGGCCATGGGGGGATGGTCGGGCGGGCGACGGGGGCGCGCTCGACTGGGGGGTCGGGCGCGCCCATTTCCCCGCAGCGGCCGGCGGAGACCGCCGGGTGAGCGGACCGGCCCGGTCGCTCAGCGCAGCGCCGCGGTCCAGGCGCGCATCCAGTCGGTGTAGTCGGTACAGTCGTCGCTGCCGTCGCCGCACGCGCGCATCGGCGTCTTGGCGAACGTCACCCGGTCGAGGTAGTCGCGATCACCCACGTGGTAGGCGGTGCAAAAGCCGGCCTTCAGCCGGTCGCGCGAGCACGCTCGCGGATTGGCCGGCGCCACGCCGTCCCACTCGGCCACCTGCTGCTGTATGTCGGGTGAGGTGATCCAATTGAGCCACTGGTACATGCAGTTGGGATGTTCGGCGCGCGCCCCGATCATCCAGGAGTCCGCCCAGCCGGTGACGCCCTCCTTCGGCGTCGCTCCGGCGACCGAGCGGCCGGCACGGGTGAGCACGTCGACGTGGTAGGGCCACACCTCGCCGAGCACCGCGTCGCCGGTGGCGAAGGCGTCGACGGCGTCGGACGGATGCCGCCAGTAGGTCTGGACGTCCGCGTGCTGGCGGGTGAGCAGCGCCGCGGCGGCGTCCAGTTGCTCGCGGGTCAGCTCGAAGGGGTCTTTGATCTTGAGCGAGCGCTGGGTGCTCTTCAGGTAGAGCGCCGCGTCACCGATCGTCATCGGGGTGTCCCGCATGACGATGCGCCCGCGGTATCTCTTCGACTCCGCGGGGTCGAACACCGCGGCCAAGCTCGTCGGGGCCGGGGTGACCACCTTGGGGTCGTACATCAGCTGGTTGACGCCCCACACGAACGGCACGCCCATGACCTTGCCGCCGGTCCGCAACAACCCGCGCAGCCGCGGCTCGAGGTCCTTGTGGCCGTCGATGAGGTCGGGATTGACCGGGACGACCTGCCGGGCCGCGATGAGCCGGCCGGCGACCTCGGGTGGTGCCGACACCCCGTCATAGCGTCGGCTCGGGTTCGACATCAGCTCGACGATGTCTTGCGTCGTCGCGGCGTACTTCACGTTGACTCGGCACTTGGTGCGCTCCTCGAACGGCGTCCCCCAATCCCCCCGCGGGTCGCTCGAGCCGTTCTCGGCGTATCCGGGCCACGTCACCAGGCTGAGCGCGCCCTCGCCCTGGCCGATCGTCTGGGCGACCCGCACCGAGTCCTTGCCGCCGCCGTCACCGCCGTCATCGCCGCCGCTGCAGCCCGCCAGCATGGACAGGACGGGCAGCGCCGCGATCGCGATCGTCGTCGCGATGCGCGCGGTCGTGCGTGAATGCCTCATGCCGCTCCCGGTTGACCGATCGGTACCTCGGCCGCAGCGCCAGCGTAACGGCGCCGGGCGAACGCGTGTGAGCGGACTCCCCCGATGTGCGCGGATCGGCCCAAGACCGCGATCTAGATCTCGATTGGAGCACGGCGGATCTCGGTTCGGTCTCCGGCGGAGCCGACGCCGGGCCAAGCCCGTCCATGAGGCGACTGAGCTCGTTCAGCGGCACGCCGCTGAGGTCTGGAGGTAGGGCGGGATGAAGATCGTGCTGGCGGCATCCGTGCTGGCCGTCGCGCTGGCCGCGACCGGCTGCTCGGGCGGATCCCAAAACGAGAGCACAGTGGGCGACGGCTCCGGCGGCGGGGCGCCGCGGCAGGCGGTGCCCGGGCAGGGCGCACCGGGGCCGGGGCTGGCCGCGCCGCCCCAGGGTGCCAGGGATGACGGTGCCGAGGAGGCCGGCACGGCGACCAGCTATTTGTCCACCTTCGCGCTCGACGTCGACACCGCCTCCTACGGTTTCGCCCGGCGCGCGCTCACCGAGGGCCGGGCGCCCGATCCGGCGACCGTACGGCCTGAAGAGTTCGTGAACCGGTTCCGTCAGGGCTACCCCGAGCCGGACGGCAACGGCTTTTCGATCACCGCGGACGGCGGCCGGCTGGGCGCCACCGACGGCGGCGACGTGCGCATGCTCCGCGTCGGCCTGCAGACCCGCGCCGCCTCGCCCGGCGCGCGCCAGGACGCGAACCTCACCTTCGTCATCGACACGTCCGGGTCGATGGCCGAGCCAGGGCGGCTCGACCTGGTCAAAGACGCGCTGCACACACTGGTCGGCAAGCTGCGGCCAAGCGACAAGGTGGCGATCGTGGCGTATGAGTCCGACGCCAGGCTGGTGCAGCCGATGATCTCGGCGGCGAACCGGCGCAAGCTGACCGATGCGATCGACGACCTGCGGCCCGGCAGCAGCACCAACCTCGACGCGGGCATGGTGCTCGGCTATCGGGAGGCGCGGCGCAATTTCCGCGCGGGCGTCACCAACCGAGTGATCCTCGCCTCCGACGGCCTGGCCAACACGGGCGACACCGACTCGGCGGCGATCTTGCGGAAGGTCAGCGACGAGGCCGGGCAGGGCGTCTCGCTGCTGTGTGTCGGCGTGGGCAGCGACTATGGCGACGCCCTCATGGAGCAACTCGCCGACCATGGCGACGGCCGTGCGGTGTATGTCGCCGAACGGTCAACGGCCCGAGAGATCTTCGTACGGGATCTGCCGGCCACCCTGGAGCTGCGTGCCCGTGACGCCAAGGCCCAGGTCGCCTTCGACTCTCGCCAGGTCGAGTCGTTCCGGCTGATCGGCTATGACAACAGGGGCCTGCGGGCCGAGGACTTCAGAAACGACACCGTGGACGGCGGAGAGATCGGGCCCGGCCACTCGGTGACGGCGCTCTACGCGGTGCGGCTCCGGCCAGGTGCGACCGGCCACCTCGGCGACATCTCGGTGCGCTGGCAGGATCCCGACACGCGGGAGGCCCGGGAGAACGGGCGCGGCGTGGCGGTCAGCGATCTGGCGCCCGATCTGTGGACGGCCGGCGCGACGCGGCTGCGGGTCGACGCGGTCGCGGCGTACTTCGCGGAATCGCTGCGGGACGGCGGCGCGGGGGGCGGTCAGGGCAGCCGGCCGCGCAGCCCGTACGTCAGTCCGGCCCCCGGGCCGTTCGTCACCGAGGGACGCGTGCCCGGCGAGCCATGGGTCGACCTCGGCCGGCTGGCCGAGGTCGTCGGCGATCTGTCGCGCGCCGAGGAGGAGGGCGAGGTGATCGAGTTGGCCGGCCTCATCGAACATGCGCAGCGCCTGTGAGTCTCCGGCCTGCTGGTTGTCGGCGCCCCCGGGCCTACGCGCTACGCGCCGGACGCGGCTGGGCGCCCACCCCGGCACGCCGATCCGCGTGCACTGATGTGATCATGCGGTGGTCCCCGACGAATCTGGGAACCACCGCATGATCACGGCGGGGAGGGCGGATCGCCTTGGGAGTGCGGGAGGGCTTGGAGCCTGGGGAGGCTTGGAGCCTGGGGAGGCTTGGAGCCTGGGACGCCGCCGCGCCCCGGGGCGAGCAATTGGTGCTTCCGCGCCACACACGGAGGTTGCTGGAGGGGAGATGACGCGGGTTTGCTCATCCCGGGACAGCGGCGGCACCGGCG
>CALAED010000715.1 GCA_937891035.1 uncultured Thermomonosporaceae bacterium
AAGCACTAACGGATCGGTTCCATCGCGTCGGCTGTGGCCTACGTGCGGACGGTGCGGACGGCGTCTGGGGCGCGGGCGGACCGGCCCCAGCCGACCCACAACTCGGGGGGTACCGACTGCGATGCTCCGCCTGGCGACGACGACATCAACACCGCGCGAAAGCAGCCCCTACCAACAACGACTCATCACTTCTTTTCATATTGACTCGGCTTGGTCTCAACTGTCGGCGCAGTTCTTCGCTTCGCCCATTCGTAATACAATTCGGTCGGCGCGCGATACGCCGGGACACCGTGGCTGACCTGGTATTTGGGTCCAGGTTTGCCGAATTCTTACGAACGAAACGTGAAGTGACGGTTCCTTGAATTTTCGGTGGTCGGGGAGCGATTTCCCGGTGCCGAACGCCGCTGGACCTGATCGGGCTGGGGCGGCAAATGATTGTGTTCTGGGATCAGGGTAAGTGATTAACATGCGCTATCGACTTCGCTCCGACGTTGGCCCGCTTTCCGGTCGCGGGTCCTTCGGTGGCTCCCGGCCATGAAGCGGCGGCATCTCACCGAGACGCCGAGTGCGACGAGGGTCCCCGGGATCGTCCTTGGCGTCGGAATCGGCGGCTTCATCGACGGGATCGTGCTGCACCAGCTACTCGAATGGCACCACATGCTCTCCAGCTGGTATCCGATCAGCGGTGAGCGGAACATGCGGGTCAACATGGTCGGGGACGGTCTGTTCCATTTGTTCTGCCTGCTCGTGGTGCTGGCCGGGGTGGCTCTGCTGACCAATGCGGGGCCGCGGCTCATCCATGGGGACGGACGACGGCTGGCGGGCTGGATGCTGGCCGGCTGGGGCGTGTTCAACCTCGTCGAGGGCGTGCTCGACCACATCATCCTCCGCGTCCACCACGTCCGCTCGGGTGCGGGAGAGCTCGGCTATGACCTCGGCTTTCTCGTGCTCGGCGCCGCGCTCGTCGGCATTGGAGCGATGATCGGACGACGCTCCGCCAGGTGACGGACGAGCGTCCGGCATACGCCATACCTCGACCGGCTGCGCTCCACTCAATGAGTGGCCCCGAAGGAGACTCCCAGGGGTGGGCGGCGTGGTCGGATTCGCGCCAAATGGACCGTAGCCACAGATCGTTCGCTGGCGGACACTTGGGCTATCCCGCGCATATCCCGAGGGCGATGCCGGCCTTGGAGAGTAGGAGCTGGTCTTATGCGCTTTCGCAAGATCGTAGTGGCCGCGAGCCTGATGGTCGCCGGAACGGTGGTGTCGGGAGCCCAGCCGGCCGCGGCCGATCCGCCGCATCGGCCGGGCGGTCCGTGCATCCAGGAGAACCAGAACGTCAGCCGCAGCAGCGTCGCCGGCTACAACGACGTGGTTCAGGGGCTCGACCGCATCGCCCGTACCAGCAACGGCCTGGTGGAGGTGCAGAGCGCCGGGCGATCGGGCGAAGGTCGTGAACTGCTGTATGCCAAGATCGGTGCTGGTCCGGACGTCTTTTGGTTGCAGGCCCGTATCCACGGCGACGAACTGCACGGCACCGAGTCGGCGCTGCAGGTGCTCAAGCTCCTCGCCGGCGAATCCCCCGACGCGCGCCTCATCCGGGAGAAGATGACGCTGATCGTCGTTCCCATGTACAACCCGGACGGCGCCGAGGCGAACATCCGGCAGAGCACGACGCCGACTCGCATCGACCTCAACCGGGACTGGGAGAACTTCGCCCAACCCGAGTCGCGGGCCTGGTACCCGGTGTGGACGCGGTTCCGGCCACGGCTGGCTCTCGATCTGCATCACATGGGCACCGCGCCGGTCGTCAACGGCACCAACGAACTCGATCACTTCCAGATCGGCGTCCGGCCGATCGACCCATCGCGGATGACCGACCTGCAGTGGCTTACCGCACGGCAGATGTCGATGGTGACCGCCAACGCGCTGACCGGGTTCGGGCAGACGCATATCGCCAGGTACCCGGAGATCGACATCACCAACGCCGTCCTGTCACGGATGCTCCTGGGCGGCCCGGGTCCCGACGGCAGTGATCCAGGCTTCAAGACGCAAGGCGCGATCTTCTACGAGATCCGCTCGGTCGGCCAAAAGAGCAACGGCTACATAGAGCAGATGTTCAACGTGCCCACCATGGCTCTGCTGACCACGGTCGCGCAGGGGAGGCTGGGCCAGGTCGACGTGTCCGCCCTCACGTCGATCCCGTTCGGAACCCACGGCGAATGCGGACGAGACGTCTAGGTGAGCGTAGAAGTGCCGCCGATTGCCGGCTGTGGCCCGCGGCGGGTGGCGTAGCCGCCGCGGGCACCCACAGGCACGGCCGAACGTGCGATCAGGTGGCCTGGGACGCTTCGTCGCGCACCCGGTGCCGGTAGCGAAGCGGGGACTCTCCCACTTCGCGTTTGAACGCATTGCTGAACGCACTTTCCGAGGAGTAGCCGAGTTCGACCGCCAGCGAGCCGACGCGCACGTCGCTGTCACGGAGAGCGCGCTGCGCCAGCAGCATTCGCCAGCGGTTGAGGTAGGTCAGCGGTGGCATGCCCGCCACGGTGCGGAAGCGTTCGGCGAACGACGTTCGCGACATCGTCGCGGCGCGCGCCAGCTCCTCCAAACCCCAAGGCTTTGCGGGGGCGGTGTGCATGAGCGTGAGCGCCGGACGCAGTCGTTCGTCGGTCAGGGCGCGCAGCCATCCGGAGGGTAGGTGCGCCTGCTCGACGTATGCCCGCAATACCTCGAGCAGCAGGAGCTGGCCGTACTGCCGAATCGCGAAGGCCGAACCGATCCGGTTGCCGGCCACCTCGTCGAACAGCCGGTCGAGACTGCCGCGCAGGTTGGTCGCTGTAACCGCCGATGCCCGGACGTGCGCCACCGGCGGGAGCGCCTGCAGTAGCAGTGCCCGACCGGCCGGGTTGAGGTCGACGCGGCCGCCGATGACGACGTCGTCGATGCCGCGATCGGCACCGTCGAGGCGGATGGAGGCGTCGGCCACCGTTGGCATGACCTCGCGGGGCGGCCCGTCGCCGGCACCGCCCCGCAACTCCAGCCACGACCGGTTGTTCAGGATCGCGACGTCGCCCGGCTCGAGCTCGATCGGACCGTCGATGCCGTCGGTGGTCAGCCGAGCCCGGCCGCACACCATCGCGAAGAACTTCAGCGTCTCCTCGATGGCCCCACTCGACACCCACGGTCCCCGCACCGCGAACCCGCCGGTCAGGAGTCCGCGTATCTCGATGAGGTCGAAAACCTCGGATAGTTGATCGCCGACCATGCTCGTACTATCGCGCAAGAAATGCGGACCTTCAACCATTCAGAGTACGGACGGACGCGCGCAGAGTGAGGGCATGACGCAGAACACCACACACAAGCAGCACCCCATCGGCTCCGGCTTCACCGCGGCATCGACGGCCGACGAGGTCCTCAAGGGCATCGACCTGGCCGGCAAGAACGTCGTCATCACCGGCGGTGGCCGCACGCGACCCGGACCGCGCCGCCTCCGCGCTGGCCGCCGGGATGTTAGAGCGCGTCAAGACCGATCAGCTGGACCTCCTCGACCCGGCCTCGATCGACGCCTTCGCCGCTCGGTACCTCGACTCCGGCCGCCCGCTGCACATCCTCATCAACAACGCCGGCATCATGAGTGGCCCACTGGTGCGGGACGCCCGCGGTTACGAGTCGCAGTTCGCGACCAACCACCTCGGCCACTTCCAGCTCACGCTGGGACTGCTGCCCGCCCTGCGCGCCGCGCACGGCGCCCGAGTCGTCAACCTGACCTCCGGCGGCCACCGCGTCTCCGACATCCGCTGGGACGACCCGCACTTCACCACCGGCTACGACGGCATACTCGGATACGGCCAGTCAAAGACCGCCAACGTCCTGCTCGCCGTCGAGTTGGACCGTCGCTGGGCCGAAGACGGAATCCGCGGCTACGCCGTACACCCGGGCATCGTCCTCGGCACGAACCTCGGGCCCTGGCTGGCCGCGGGCGAAGAGCGGACACCCTGGCTGAGCGACGACGAACTACGGGCCATGGGACTGATCGACGATTCCGGTCGGCAGATCATCGACCCCGACCGCGAGATGAAAACGCCGCAACAGGGGGCCAGCACCACAGTGTTCGCCGCGACCAGCCCGCTGCTTGCCCGGATCGGCGGTGTCTACCTGAAGGACAATGACATCTCACCGCTGGATGAGAACCCGGCGGACTTCACCTTCGGTTCCGACCCGGTACCCCCGTCCGACGTCGTACCGCACGCCGTCGATCCAGAATCGGCTCGGCGACTCTGGGAACTGAGCGAGCGGCTGCTCAAGGCGTGACAACTCGCCGCGTTCGCGGCGTGAACCATGGAGTCGGTCCGGCGCAGCACGTGCTGCGCCGGACCGACCCATTTCCCACCGGCCGTGGCGCGGCGCGAGGCCGGCCGCGGTTTCCGGCCGCGCGGCGAAGTCTTGGCTTCGTGTCAGCCAAAGGAGGTGACGATGTCGGCCACCTCGTTGGGTATCGAGAGGAATGGCGAATGGGAGGCGTCGAGCGTGACGATGGTGGTCGGGTTGTCCGGGAAAGCCACGTCGGCCTCGGCGATGAACTTCGCCTGCAGGGCCGGCCTGATCGCCATGTCCCTTGCGCAGGTGAGGTACGAGCGCCGCACCGATCCCCAGCCGTCGTGGGTCAGTGTGGTGGTGTCGAGCATGACGCCGATCGGACCGTCGGGCGTCAGCAGGCCGGTGGCGGCGTCGGCGAGGACCGGGTCTACGTCACCATAGAACGCCTCGTAAAGCCGCTGCCGGTAGGCCGCGTCGTCCGTTGCCAAGTCCAGCCGTAGCGCGCCAATCTGGGCCGGGTCGCCCTGCAACAACGGCGCGACCTGATCATCGGCGGCCTCGGGCATCCGCGTGTATGCCGCGGCCGGCACGTCAGATGCCGGCATGTACGCGGAAAGGTACACCGCGTGCCCAACCAGCTCAGGCGTCTGCTGGGTCACTCGCGTCAGTACGGGACCGGCCGCGCTATGGGCGACCACCGTCACCGGCTCGCCATTGCCGATTCGCTTGATCTGCGAACGCAGCAACTCGGCCGCATCGCCGAGACGCACGTCCGCCACGGGCGAAATCTCCGTGCCGACTGCGGCCGACCGGGCGTCGGGGTGGTACGGCTTTTCGGTGAACCACCGAGGACGGCGGGCGTACAGCCCGTGACCAGCCATGTCCACCGCGACGGCCAGGTGACCGGCGGCCACCACATGGGGGATGACTTCGCTCCAGCACCAGGAGCCATGCCAAAAACCGTGAACGAATACCAGCGTGGAGGTGGGGGCCATCGATTCTCCCTGGGGTAGCTACGGACAGGCCCGGGGCGGGTTGCACAGCGAGGTCGGCTTTCGCGGCGTAGTACGACGTCCGCTCGGGGCGCGGGCGGCGACGTCGGCACAGGCGTACGCCCTGCGGTGTCGGATCGTGCCGGCGGCCGCTGGTCAAGCACATTCCAGGGCGGGCTTGGCCGCTGTGCCGGCGCTACGAGGGTACGGCGGCGGGGACGAGCGTCTTGAGCTGGTCTCGTGCGGCGCGGATCTCCGGCACGGTCGCCCACTTGGCCGACTCGCTGAGCACATCCCGCAGATAGCCGTCGACCCTTCCAGAGTCGACCAGCGGAGCGACGTGCGCCAGGGCCAGCATGCGATCGGCAGCGAGCGATGGCCGCGACATCCGCAATGCGGGAATCACCTGCTCTGCCAGGAACTCGCTTTGCAGGTTAGGTCGTGTGCCGCCCAAGAGAGCGACCGCCTCGTCAAGCGTGTCGTGTGCTTCGCGATGGGCCCCTACGCGGTTGAGCGCTATGCCGATGCTGCCCATCATGTCGGCGACGTCCAATTCGGATAGGTCCCAGAAGGCCCGATCCACGAGTGGCCCCTGGGCGCTCTCCAGCTCATCACGCGATGCGCGCTGTTGTCCGCGCACCAGCGCGAGCGCCCACGCATTGCGTACCCGCATCCACGCGTGCTGGCCTTCGGGAACGTCGCGGAGCCGCACGCCGTGTTTGGCGTAGAGCAAGGCTCGATCGAGGCTGCTCCGTTCGACATTGAGCGTCGTGAGGGCGCTGTAGGCGCACGACTGCGCATAAGGGCTCTCGCTGCGCTTGGCCAGCTCCAGGGCGAGCCTGCCGACGTTTTCTCCCGTGTCGAAACGGCGGGCGTCGTTTAACGTCCAGACGGCCTCTGTGGCGAGGTGCGCCGCGGCTTCTTGCAGCCGCCTGTCTCGGCCCATCACCATCGGCTGTATTCGCCGAATGTGCCGCAACGCGCCGGCGGCGGTCGCTCCGCCCCCGAACTCGTCTCGCGCGTGGGCGACCCGCCGGGCCAGATCCAGCACATTCGCCGGATCTTCGTACGGCCCGGCCTTAGGGGTCGGAACGAACATGACGGACGCAGCCACGGTGACGAATTCTCGACGCTTCACCGGGTCTGGCTTCTCCCTTTTGGGGCGTATTACGACTTCCCAACCTACCCGCGCCAGAACGTTGATCACTTTTGCGAAGTCGAGTCCGCGTACACCGCGGATCGTTTCCGATACCCAGGTCTGCCCTTTCCCCAGGTCGCGGCCAAGTTGACTTTGGGAGCAACGTCGCTGCTCCATGATCAGATTAAGCGCTTCGGGGAGGCTGTGGGCTTCCGTGGCGGGCAGGCTACCCGGATTCCGGCGGGGTTGACTACCGGTAATCAAGCGATGCCAGAACGTTTTTGGCTCGCGCGAAACGCGAGTAAGCGGGCCTTCTCGATCCGATTTCTTTCACTGAGAAAGGCCGCGCCTCCACCGCGTCAACGCCTTGTACGGGGCCTGAGACCGCGTCAGACGCGACCGGGGGCAACGGTTGCCGGGGGCCATGTCGGCCCGCTCGTAGCCGGGGGGTCGCGCGGCGCCAGCGGCGCGAGTACCGCAAAAGAAGTCGTCGAAAGTCCCGGTCACGTCCGCATCGCTCGATATGGCGCCGGGAACAAGCTCAATAAGAAGTTTGACACTGGGTGGGGCATTTATGTGCGAGGGGGCTCGGCACCATGACTGACGACGTCACCGCCCGCGCGGGCGAGATGATCTGGATGTTCAACACCTGGATGCGGTTCGTCGCGACGGCGGCCGATACCGGGGGGCGGCTCGCGGTCCTCGAGCAGCGCCTCACCCCGGCCGGCGAGCCGCCCCGGCATGTGCACGCCAACGAGGACGAGTCGTTCTACGTCATCGACGGGCGGCTGGCGGCCACCATCGGCGATGACACCCCGGTCAACGCCGGGCCGGGCGAGTTCCTGTTCCTGCCCCGAGGGGTTCCGCACAGCCTGCACGCCAAGACCGCTGAGGTCCACGTTCTGGTGCTGCTCACCCCCGCCGGGTTCGAGCAGTTCTTCGCCGCCATCGGGCAGCCCGCACACAGCACCGAGCTGCCCGAGCCCACCACCCCTGACCTGCCCGCGGTCGCGGCCGCGGCCGCCCGCTACGGCGTCACTCTCCTCCCGCCCGCCTGACCAACCCGAAGCCCTCCCATGACGTCGGGGCGATCATGCGCCACGGCTCTGGTCGTCCTGGGTGCGGGCCGACGTGGTCGGTCGTGAGGGGAAGCGCCAGGTAGCGGGCGGCCGGCGGTCAGCGGCCGGCGGCGCGCTCTTGGGCGGTGATGCGGGTCTGCTCGGTTTCGG
>CALAED010000716.1 GCA_937891035.1 uncultured Thermomonosporaceae bacterium
GGCTGGCGCCCGAGACGTTCATGGTCGTGGCCAACGCCGCCAACGCCGCCACCGTGCTGGCCACGCTGACCGACCGTGCCGGCCGGTTCGGCGGCGAGCCGACGCAGGACGGCCGTGAAGCCGACGCGGTCGTCGCCGATCGCTCCGACGCCTACGCGTTGATCGCCGTACAGGGGCCGACCGCCCAGCGGATCTTGGCCAAGCACACCGACGACCCGCTGGGCGAGCTGAAGTACTACGCGATCATGGCCGGGCAGGTGGCCGGCATCGACGTCCTGATCGCACGGACCGGCTACACCGGCGAGGACGGCTTCGAGCTGTTCGCGGCCGCGAGCGACGCCCCGCGGCTGTGGCGAGAGCTGGCCGCCTCCCCCGAGCCGCCCGCGCCGGCCGGCCTGTCCGCCCGCGACACGCTGCGCCTAGAGGCGGGCATGCCGCTGTACGGCAACGAGCTGACCACCGAGACCACGCCGTACGACGCCGGTCTCGGCCGGGTGGTCAAGCTCGACAAACCGGGAGACTTCGTCGGCCGTGCCGCGCTGGCGGCGCGCGCCGATACGCCGGAGGGGCGGAGCCTGGTCGGTCTCGTCGCCAGGGGACGCCGGGTGCCGAGACATGGTTACGAGGTGGTCATGGCGGCCGAAAACGGCGGCACGCCGTGCGGGGTAGTGACGAGCGGAGCGCCGTCCCCGACACTGGGCAAACCGATCGCCATGGCCTACCTGAACGCGCAGACCGAGCCCGCCCACCTCGCCGTCGACATCCGTGGGAAGCCGGAGCCGGTCGACGTTGTCCCCCTGCCGTTCTACCGACGTTCGTCACAGTGATAACTGGGAGAATATCCGTGACCGTTCCTTCCATTCCTGAGCAGCTGCGTTACACCGAAGAGCACGAGTGGGTGGCCGGCCTCGACGACGGTTCCGCTGAGGCCGCCAGCGTCGTCACGGTCGGCATCACGGCGTACGCCGCGGACCAACTGGGCGACATCGTGTACGTCTCGTTGCCCGAGGAGGGCGCCGCGGTCGAGGCCGGCGAGCCCTGCGGCGAGGCCGAGTCAACGAAATCCGTCAGCGATATCTATGCCCCGGTGACGGGCGAGGTCACCGCCGTGAACGCCGCGGTCACCGACGATCCCGCCTTGATCAACTCCGACCCGTACGGCGAGGGCTGGCTGTTCAAGGTTCGACTCGACGGCGAACAAGGGGGCATGCTGGATGCGGCGGCATACGCGAAACTCATCGAGGAGTCCTGACAGTGTCCAAAGACAGCCGCGACCGGCCCGGCCGGCACGAATCGCTGGCGTCGATCGATCCCGAGATCGCCGCGGCGATAGACGGTGAGCTGGGGCGGCAGCGGTCGACCCTGGAGATGATCGCGTCGGAGAACTTCGCGCCGCCCGCGGTCCTCGAGGTCCAGGGCTCGGTGCTGACCAACAAGTACGCCGAGGGCTACCCGGGCCGGCGCTACTACGGCGGCTGTGAGTTCGTGGACGTGGCCGAGCAACTGGCGATCGACCGGGCCAAGGCGCTGTTCGGTGCCGAGCACGCGAACGTCCAGCCGCACTCGGGCGCCCAGGCCAACACCGCGGTCTACTTCGCGCTCCTTCAGCACGGCGACACGATCTTGGGTCTCGACCTCGCGCACGGCGGCCATCTCACCCACGGGATGCGGCTGAATTACTCAGGCAAGGTCCTCAACGTGGTGCCCTACCACGTACGGCCCGACGACGGACTGGTCGACATGGACGAGGTGGCCGCGCTGGCCGCCGAGCACCGACCCAAAATGATCATCGCGGGCTGGTCGGCCTATCCCCGCCGGCTCGACTTCCCGGCGTTCCGCGAGATCGCCGACTCCGTCGGCGCGCTGCTGCTGGTGGACATGGCGCACTTCGCCGGGCTCGTCGCGGCCGGCCTGCATCCTTCGCCCGTGCCGTACGCCGACGTCGTCACGACGACCACGCACAAGACGCTGTGCGGGCCGCGCGGCGGGCTGATCTTGTGCCGCGAGGAGTACACCAAGAAGATCAACTCGGCGGTGTTCCCCGGCATGCAGGGCGGGCCGCTCGAGCACGTCATCGCCGCCAAGGCGGTGGCGCTGAAGATCGCCGCGACGGAAGAGTTCGCCGAGCGGCAGGCCAGGACAGTCGATGGTGCGCGGGCGCTCGCCGCGCGGCTGCTCGAAGACGACTGCGGCAAGGCCGGAATCAAGGTCCTCACCGGCGGCACCGACGTCCACCTGGTGCTGGTCGATCTCGTCGAGTCCGAGATCACCGGGCGGGACGCCGAAGATCGGCTGCACGACATCGGCATCACGGTCAACCGCAACGCGGTGCCGAACGACCCGCGCCCGCCGATGGTCACGTCGGGGCTGCGGGTGGGCACGCCGGCGCTGGCCACTCGCGGCTTCCAGGCCGCCGACTTCGCCGAGGTCGCCGACATCCTGGCGCTGGCGTTGCAGCCGTCCTTCGACGCCGCCGCGCTGTCGGCCCGCGTCCGCGCCCTCACCGACAAATATCCGCTCTACCCCGGCAGGTGACCGGCGAGGTCCGCCGCGATGGCCATTTCAGTCTTTGATCTGTTCAAGATCGGCATTGGGCCGTCCAGCTCGCATACGGGCGGCCCGATGGCGGCGGCGCACCGGTTCGCCCGCGGCCTGGCCGCCGACGGGCTGCTGCCGGCGACCGCGTCCGTTCAGGTGATCTTGTACGGCTCGCTCGGCCTGACCGGCAAGGGGCATGGCAGCGACAAGGCCGTGATCTTGGGCCTCGAGGGCGATAAGCCCGAGTTGGTCGACGTCGACGCGGTGCCCGCCCGGCTGGCCGCCGTCGCCGAGCGCGGCGCGATCCGGCTGCTCGGCGAGCACGAGGTGCCGTTCGTCGTCGGCGAGCACCTGATCTTCGAGCGCAAGCGGAGCCTGCCCGAACATCCGAACGGCATGCGGTTCACCGCCCGCGACGACGCCGGCCACGAGCTGCGCTCGAAGGTCTACTACTCGGTGGGCGGCGGCTTCGTCGTCGACGAGAACGCCGCCGGCGCCGACCGCATCAAGCCCGACGACACGGTGCTCCCCCACCCCTTCGGCACGGCGGCCGAGCTCCTTGAATGGACCGCCAAGACCGGCCTGTCGATCTCGTCGGTCATGATGAACAACGAGCGGGCCTTCGGCCGTTCCCCCGCCGAGGTCCGGTCCGGGCTGCTCGAGCTGTGGCAGGTGATGCGCGAGTCCGTCACGCGCGGGTGCGCGCGCGAGGGCCTGCTGCCCGGCGGGCTCAAGATTCGCCGGCGGGCGCCGCACCTGCACACCAAGCTGATCAACGAGAGCGGCCCCGACCCGTTGGCGGCGATGGACTGGGTGACGCTGTTCGCGCTCGCCGTCAACGAGGAGAACGCCGCGGGCGGCCGCATCGTCACCGCCCCCACCAACGGCGCCGCCGGCATCGTGCCGGCCGTGCTGCACTACTACGACAGGTTCGTCCGACCCGGCGACGACGACCAGGTCGTCCGCTTCCTGCTCACCGCCGGGGCGGTCGGCGTGCTGTTCAAACAGAACGCCTCGATCTCCGGCGCCGAGGTCGGCTGCCAGGGCGAGGTCGGCTCGGCCTGCTCGATGGCCGCCGCCGGCTTGACCGAGGTGCTGGGCGGCACCCCCGAACAGGTCGAGAACGCCGCCGAGATCGGCATCGAGCACAACCTGGGCCTGACCTGTGACCCGGTCGGCGGCCTCGTGCAGGTGCCCTGCATCGAGCGCAACGCGGTGGCCTCGATCAAGGCCATCAGCGCCGCGCGCCTCGCCCTGCGCGGCGACGGCCGCCACTTCGTCTCACTCGACAAGGCCATCAAGACCATGCGGGACACCGGCCGCGACATGCTCGCCAAATACAAGGAGACCTCCCGCGGCGGCCTCGCCGTCAACGTCATCGAATGCTGAACAGCGACTTCGCACAGCCTGATACCGTTTTGGTATGACGACGCGCAGCATCCGCATCCCCGACGCGCTCGACCGCAAACTGGTCAAAGTCGCCGAGACCGAGCACATCTCCCTCAACTCGGCGGTCGTTCAAGCCGTGGAGACATGGGTGCGGCAGCACCAACACCGTTCCCGTGTCCAAGAGATCACAGCACAGGTCATGGCCGAAGATCAGAACCTGCTCCGGCGGCTGGCCGACTCATGACCCACGCGCTCAGTGTCGACGATTTGATCGACATCAACGCCGCGGTCCTCGACGGCGCCGCGATGGTGCGCGACGCGGGT